>JAJQAF010000110.1 GCA_021203945.1 Campylobacter sp. | reverse complement strand
AATCTCTATAGTAATATCAATATTTTTATTCTTTATCTTCAATCTTTTTAGCCCAATACTCTTTATTTAAAATATTCTTCTCTATCGCCTTTATAACGGCATTTGCACCGTCTTTAAGATATATATCCTCGTAATTTTGAGCGTTCAAAATCATCCCAAGAATAAAAAAAGAAAACAACGCCTTTTTCAATCAAAACCTCGAATTTGAAATTTAATCCGTAATTATAACTTAAAATTTGCATTTTTCAAGAATTTAACCATAAATTTAGGTATTAAAGTTGTATAATTTAAAAATCGTTATCAATTATCCAAATAAAGGACAAAATATGAAAAAAAACATTTTAGGAATTTTAGTTGTAGCGTTTGGTGCGGCAAGCCTATTTGCCGGCGATATTAGTATCGAGAAGATAAGGGCTAGAGATACAAAACCCGGAACAAACAATAGCGCTATTTTTATGAATATCAAAAATAGCTCGAATAACGACGTAAAGCTGGTAGGCGTGAGCTCAAGCGTCTGCAAAAGCACTGAAATGCATACGCACAAGATGACGGACGGTATGATGGCGATGGTGCAAGTAAAAGAGATAGACGTGCCTAAAAACGATCAAACCGTGCTGGCTCCGGGCGGATTGCACGTGATGTTAATCGATTTAAACAAAGCTCTTAAGGATGGCGATAAAGTCGATTTGGAGCTAAAATTTAGCAACGGCGAGACGATCAAACTGGACGACATAAAAGTCACTAAAAATTTTAAGTAATGAAAAAATTTCTAACTCTTTTATCGTTTGTATTTATCGTAGCGGGGTTGATTTGGAGTTGCTATAAATTTTTTACGACAAGCAACGAAGATCCGCCCCAATTTGCAAACATTAATATAAATCTAAAGCCCTTATCCTGCGATCTAAACCAAGTTGCATGCACGGTAAATTTTGACGGCGTAGAGCTAAAATTCGAGCTAAGTCCAAAGCCGATTTACGCAATGAGACCCGTTACGTTAAAGATAACAAACGGAGCAAAGCTCGATCTTAAAACGCCTGAGCTTGAAATTTACGGGCTAAATATGGATATGGGCACCATACGCGCTAAATTTGAAAAAAAAGGGGACGATCTTGTAAGCCTAATCGTATTAAGCGCCTGTGTCGTGGATGTTATGCGCTATAGGTTTGACGTCGTAGACGGGGGCTTAAAAACCGGGCTTTATATGGATTTTGATCTTAAAATTTAGGAGGGCGCAATGAAAAAAACATTTAGTTTTTTGGTATTTTTATTAATTTGCGTCGGAGCGGTATTTTTGATCCTAAAGCCGAATAAATACGACTTTAGAGCCGATTCCGCAAGCGGCGAAGTGAGCTTAAAAAATTACGACGGCAAATACAAGGCTATATATTTCGGCTTTCTTTTTTGCCCGGACGTATGTCCTACGACGCTTTCTCTTTTGGGCGGGGAGCTTGAGGCTCTTAATAGAAACGATTTCGAGCTTATTTTTATTACGCTTGATCCGGAGCGCGATACGCCTGAAAATTTAACCTTAATGGCACAAAATTTTTATAAAAACTCGGTCGGACTTAAATTAAAAAATCTAAACGACGTTACCAAAAATTACGGCGTTAAATTTAAAAAAGTTCAATTGAAAGATTCTGCGTTAAGCTATTCGATAGCACATAGTTCTTCAATTTATCTAATTGACAAAAACGGTAAATTTTTTAGCGAAATTTCGAATTTAACGCAAGAAAACATTAAAGAAAATCTACAAAGCTTAATAAAAGAAAGACCTTAAATTTTAATCATAAATTTAAAATTTGTCGATATGATTATAAATTAAAATATCAAAAAGGAACAAAAATGAAACAAATTTTAAAATTCGCTCTTTGCGCGGCGATATGCGCAAGTGCGGCGTCTGCTAAAATAACGACGATCGAACCGACGCTTGAAAGTATCGAAAAATACGATCAGATCGTTGATATTCGCACGCCCGGCGAGTGGCAAGAAACGGGTGTGATAAAAGATGCCAAACTCGTAACGCTCGTAAATGATAAAGATGTGTTTTTGGCAAATTTAAAAGACGCAGGCATTGATACTAGTAAGCCGTTCGCGCTTATTTGCAGAAGCGGTCGCAGAAGTATGGCGGCGGCACGCCTTATAGATAACGAAAAAATGGATATCACAAACCTTGACGGCGGTATGAGCGGACTAATGTCAAAAGGATATAAAACTGCGCCTTACGACGTGCAATAACGCCTTTTTGGTGCTTAAAAAATTAAGCACCCTTCATCAAATATCTTAAATTTACTAGACATTTATCCAAAAAGTTGTATCATTTTTAAAATTCCAAACTAAGGAGAAAAGATGAACTATCTTGACATTATAAATTTTCGTCATGCGTGCAAAATTTTTGACGAAAGCAAAAAGATAAGCGCGACGGATTTTGATTTTATTTTAGAGGCAGGCAGGCTTAGTCCAAGCTCGACGGGGCTTGAACAGTGGGATTTTCTCATCGTGCAAAACGCAAAAATGCGCGAGCAAATACGTGCTAAATGCTGGAATCAGGTGCAAATCACTTCTTGCTCGCATTTAGTGATAATTTTAGCTAAAATTTCAGACATAAAAACGGATAGTAAATATCTAGTCGATATGATCTCTCGCAGACCCGACAAAAGCCCCGAAGAGCATGCCGCAAGAGTGAAATTTTACCACGATTTTTTACTGGGTAGCTTTAAAAACGACGATGAGCTTATCTTCCAATGGTCTCACGAACAATGTATGTTCCCTGCCCTAAATATGATGAACGCAGCGGCTAGTATCGGTATCGATAGCTGCCCGATGGAGGGCTTTGAACGGGACGAATTGGGTAAAATTTTAGGACTTGATCCGACAAAGCAACGCGTTGCCATAGTAGTGCCTTTTGGGTATCGTCTCAACGAACAACCGCCTAAATTTCGCCGCGCTATCGATGATGTGGTAAAGTGGATAGAGTAATTTAAATTTGCAGAGCCCATAACCTCTCAAATAGGCTCTGCTTTTAAATTTAAGCATTATTTGCTTATCAAACTTAACGCTGCTTGTCCTGATAATGCTTATTTTACGCAATTTAAGAAGCCCGGTAAATTTAAAAGCCGGCATGGGCTGGATTTTAGGTTTTTATACAATGCTTTTACTAAAATATAGCTCAAATTTGGTTTTTGCAAAAATCTAACGCTAAGGTTTAATTTAATATGAAAGATAAAATTTCAGCTATGCTTTTAGATCCGAACTTTGCCGCTGAAAAGAAGCCGAAAATGCTATTAGAGCTTGTTTTTAGCATTGATGATCCGCAATGGTTACAAAAGCTATGTCTAAAATGCGCGCATTCGGATGACACATATCTAGCGGGTTTAGCCGTAACCTGCCTTGGACACATAGCGCGAATTCATAAAAAGCTTGATTTAGATATCGTTTTGCCGTTTTTGCAAGATTTGATAAACTCGGGCGGTTCGCTTGCGGGACAAGCCGGCGATGCAATGGACGATATTGAGATTTTTATGCCAAACGAGTTAAAATAGCTAGGTTTTCTCTTTTTTTAATTACTCTCTTCCTATCAATTTCAACAGCTTCTTCATTCCTCGAATAGAATTACGAAGATTTTATATCTCGTTTATTTCGTAGCTATAATATAAGCGGTTTTGATTAAACGCGAAGCAAAATTCAAATTTAGCTAAATTTAAATCATAGCTTTTGTTTCGCTATCGCTCGTAACTGCAAGCAAAGGTTTTAAATCCTGCCGATTTTGCAATGACGAAGTAAATTTAGCTTAATCAATACAATATATGATTGTTGAATCGGCAAATTTATTTTTACAATCTAAGGCTTGATAATTGCGACAATATCGACACTAGCTTTTTCTATCCGCTACCTGTTACAATGCGGCATTCTCTTTTTCCGCGCTCATTAGAAGCAAATCTAATAAAACGGACGTTTTAGCTCTGTTTATTAAATTTACGGCATCAAGGTGATTATCGATAAATTCGTCGATAGGCAAAATGAACGCAACATAATAATAGACGCAAAAAATAATCATAAAATTTAGAAAAATTATTTGCGCGGCGTAGATAGACTAAAAACTAATGACATCCGAAAAAACGGCGGTCTATATTATCATTTTACTTTATGATTTACGCTACCGCCGTAGCAAATATCTTCGGCTTTTACGTTATCATTTGATAAAATTTCGCTTAACCTACCTTGCGATTCCAGCTTCTCTTTATTTTTATAGGCGTCCTCTTGATAGCTATATACCATTGCCGCGCTAGCTACGTCTTCGATAGCCTCTATTTTCTTAAATATCTTTATTTCGTCGTCTATATCTTTCGCGCTTACGACTACTACTATCCTATCGTATTGTGCGGCTATTACCTCGCACTCTTTAAAATTTACCAACTCTTGTTGAACGATACCGCTTTTTGCCGTATCTTTTAGATATATTACAAGACTTGATATATTCATTTTATCCTCCAAAATAGTAAATTTTTTTCATATGCGCTCGTGATAACTTCATTTTCATTTATAAAAATAATGCTATTTATAGTGCTTTGACCGGTTTTCAATATCGCTATATTTTTCAAACTCCTCATATCCACAAGACTTACATCGCTCATCTCGTCGCTCATATACGCGCCGATTTTACCGTCGCTACTAAGCCCTACTCCATAAACCAAAAAACCCGTATCTATCTTTTTGAGGGTATCGTCGCTAAAAATACCGACTATCCTATCGGTACCGCCAGTAATCAACGTGCCGTTTTTATAAGAAATATCATAAATATTGTCGGTGTGAATGTCTAATATTTTTCTCATCGTTTTGCCGGCTACGTCGTAAAAATATACCTTGCCGCTCTCACATCCTATGGCAAGCGTGCTTCTATCCTTGCTAAATTCCATATCCGAAAGCATTGCGGTTGAAATTTTAAAACTCTCAAAAATTTCACCGTCGCTAAGTCTCATAAAATAAATTTCGTTGCTGATAGATCCTAAAACAACGATATTATCATTCAAGAATAGAGCTTTTTTAACGGCTTGGTTTTTCATCTTATAAGGCTTTAATCCGTCTTTGGTTTTGAGATAAAGTATCCTTGCTCCAAAATCAGCTTCACTAAGCATTAAAATTTTACCGTTTAATTGATCGACGCTTAAAATTTTAGGTCGCTCGTGATCGCTAACGTAGCTTTTGACGTCTTCAAATTTTATAATTTCATCGAATTTTTCGTCTTTTATATCGTAAATTTCAACCGTTCCGCCGTCTGTAGCTATATATAATTTATCGTCTATAAAAGTCGTATTTAGCACGTTTGCGCTAGCCTTTACGCTTTTAAAAGGTTCGCTTATCGTCTCGGCAAAAACCGAATTTATAAAAAATAATATTACGAATATCGCCCTCACAACGCCTCCATTTTTAGTGAATTTTTAAAACAAGCGCTCAAACATTCCCCGCACGCCGTGCATTTATCATTTATCGTAGGACGAAAAACGCCCAAAAACTCTATCGCTCTAAATTTACACGCGTCCTGGCAATTATAACAAATAGTGTCATTCCACGATAGGCACGAGTTTATCTCGATACTAACCTTAGCTTTTATAAATTTATTAAATTCCAAGCCAAGCGTTTTGCGTCCGACCTCATCGCAAGCGACGGCGCACGCCTCGCAAAAATTACATCCTAGATTCTTAACCTTAAAGACTATCTTGCCATCTTCAAAGCTAAGAAGCTCACGCTCGCACGCACCTACGCACGGAGCTTGGCAATCCATACAATCAAATTCGCCGCTAAAATACGGCGGCGTAACGGCTTTCGGGGCGGTTTTACCCGCGCCCAAAAATCGGTTGAAAAATTCTCGCCTATTTTGCATTTATTTAACGCCGTCGTTTAGAACGTCAAGCAAATTCGACTTATGAGATCCGTTTGAATCACGAAAAGACGGCTTGAAGTTATTTTTTACGAACGCGGTAACGCCTCCTTGCTGTTCAACGTGGCAAGCCGTGCAATTGTATCTTTCGTCGTCTAATGCGCCGGCAAGATCTTTTTTGTTCCTTATATCGTAAAAATGCGAAGTAGGTATCTGTGTAGCGCCGCTATCTTTGGCAAATTCCGGCATATGGCAAGTTACGCACATATTTAGGTCTTTTGTTATCGGCACTAACCCTTCCGTATCGTGAGGAATGAACGGCGGAGCGTTTTCAAAAGAACGCTCGAATATCTTTGCCATACCCGCGGGCTCTTTTGTGTAATTAATATCCTTAAGCGTAACGTTAGCGTCGTCAAGAAGATCCGCATCTCTAAAACCGCCTAAATCATTTTCGCTAATCCTGCTTCCGGAAACGGCGCATGCGACAAAAAAAGCCGATACAAGCGCCGTTATCACCAATATTCTCATCTTCATTTTTCTCTCCTTAAATTTCTAATGCTAAATTTCAATGCATCGTCTTTACAGACGTCGATACAGCGTCCGCAGCTTATGCATTCGCTTGAAGTTACGAAACCGCTTTGTTTGCCTATAAGTCCGAGCACTTGAACTTCCGGACAAACGAGCTTGCACTTCATACATTTCGTGCAATTTTCATTATTGTGTTTAACGCGAATGAGCGAAAATTTCGACGACAAAGCCCAAAATGCACCCAGCGGGCAAATATGACCGCAAATGCCGCGTTTAGCTACAAACATATCAAACGCTATAATGCCTACTCCAACGCCTATTGCGCTTGCGGAGCCAAAAATAATACCGCGCTGAACTATGCCTATATAACTTATCGTCTCAAACGCCGGTTGAGCGATCATAAAAGATAACACGAGGCTAAAAACAAGCATAAAATATCGTAAATTTTTGCTTATTATCAGCATACGCTCGCCTTTAAAGCCGAATTTATTCCTAAGTTTGAAGGCGATATCCGTTAATATATTTATCGGACAAACCCACGAACAAAACGCGCGAGGGGCTATAAGCGCGTAAAAAATAAATATGATTAGCGCGCCTATTACGGCATTTGCGCTAAGGCTAAAGCCCGAGATAAAAATTTGCAAAACCGCAAACGGATCGCTAATCGGTATAGTGTCAAAAATAATTGACGAGCTTAAATTTCCGTTTAAAATTTTTATTCCGTAATAGTTTCCGACGGCAAACAATGCCAAAATAGCAAATTGAGTTATTCTACGTAATATTAAAAATTTCATCACAACTCTCCGCTATTTAGATAATCCGTCGCTTTTTTACTATCCAGCTTTATCGTGCTATCGGCGTCATCTACGCGGCGTTCGTCCTCTTTTACCCAGCCTTTTACGTAATTATCTCCGACGGCACCTAAAGCGATTTGGCGGTTTAAGACTGTTATGGCGGGCTTTTGCGTTATGCACGATCGCTCGCAAATGCCGCAACCAGTGCAAATATCGCTATTAACTATCGGCAATAAAAATGCATGCTTTTGCGTCCGCTCATTACGCCTATACTCTAAGTAAAGAGCTTTGTCTAAAAGCGGACAGGCGCGATAACAGGCGTCGCACTGAATACCCCAATAAGCGACGCAATTTTTCATATCTACGACGGCGACACCCATTTTCGCTTTTTCTATATCAAGCTTTCCGTCTTTACTAACCGAATTCGTATCAAGCGCTCCTGTCGGACACGCCGTAACGCAAGGAATATCTTCGCACATATAGCAAGGAATCAGCCTAGGTCTAAAAAACGGCGTGCCTACGCTTATGCCGTCGCTTAACTTTGCAAGACTTAGAGTATCAAAAGGACAAGCCTCCACGCAAAGACCGCAACGAATACAGCTTGATAAAAATTCTTTTTCGGCTCTAGCCGCAGGCGGGCGAAGAAGCACAAGCGGAGCCGCTTGCGTTGCTTGACGCCAAATAAAACCGCCGCCAACGGCTAAGGATAGAGCCTTAAATCCGAATTTGAGCACCTCTCGCCTATTTTTTAAATTAAAATTTTGCAAGATTAAACCTTATAAATTTTAACCGCGCATTTTTTGTAATCGGTCTCTTTCGAAATCGGACAAGTCGCATCTAAACAAACCTTGTTTATATAGACGTTTTCGTCAAAAAACGGAACATATACAAGCCCTACCGGAGGCTTGTTTCTACCTTTTAAATCAACTCTTGCTTTTACTTTACCGCGGCGTGACTCAACCCAGACTATTTCGTTTTGAAGCACTCCGAGCTTAGTCGCGTCTTGCTCGTGCATATAACAAAGAGCTTCCGGAACTGCGCGATAAAGCTCGGGAACGCGCATGGTCATCGTTCCGGTATGCCAATGCTCAAGCACGCGACCCGTGCATAACCATAACGGATATTCTTTGCTCGGCATCTCGCAAGGATCCATATAAGGGCGAAAGAAAATTTTAGCCTTATTTGCAAGAGGCGTTTTTTCTTTATCCTTTACGCCTAGCAAATCTCCGCTCGGTAATGCCGCCGCTTTGTTGCCATAAAATGCGAATTTATCGTTAGGAGCCGCTTTTTTCGCATAGGGGTCGAATTTCGTGTTAAATCTCCATTGAGTCTCTTTGCCGTCTACGACCGGCCATCTAAGCCCGCGCACCCTATGATAAGTATCAAAATCGGCAAGATCATGTCCGTGTCCTAAGCCGAATTTACGATACTCCTCCCAAAGATATTTATGGATAAAAAAGCCGTATCCTTTAAATTCTTTTCCGTCCGATCCTATGATCTTTCTGCTGTCGCCGAACACTTCGGTGTTATCAAAGTCTTCCATAATAGGATCTTTCGCCGGATAACTTTTAGCTTCGTCGTTTGCAAATAAAACGTCAAACAACGTATCTTCTTCGTTATACCCCATTGCTTTTGCCGCATCAAGCACGCTTGGAAGGGTCACTTTGTCATTTACTCTTTTCTCTCCCCAAACATCTTTTAGCTTAAAGCGCTTACAAAATTCAAGCATCTGCCAAATATCAGGCATTGCTTCGCCTACGGGAAGCACTTGCTGTCTCCAATGCTGAGTCCTACGTTCGGCGTTACCGTAAGCGCCCCATTTTTCGTATATCATAGCCGTAGGCAAGATGAGGTCGGCGACCTTCGCGGATATTCCCGGATAAGGATCGCTAACTACTATGAAGTTATCCATTTCACGCGCGGCTTTTATCCAGTGATTTGCGTTTGCGGTATTTTGCCACGGATTATTTACTTGAACCCATATAAATTTTACCTTGCCGTCTTCCAGATCACGCATCATTTTTATATAATGCGAACCCGGGACATGATTGATCGTTCCTGCGGGAAGTTTCCAAATTTTCTCTGAAATTTCTCTATGTTTCGGATTTGCCACTACCATATCGGCAGGCAATCTGTGAACAAAAGTTCCTACCTCTCGAGCCGTTCCGCAAGCGCTCGGCTGACCGGTAAGCGAGAACGCTCCCGAACCCGGAAGGGCTTGTTTTCCTAGTAAGAAATGCACCATATAGGCTTGCTCGTTTACCCATGTGCCGCGCTGGTGCTGGTTAAATCCCATCGTCCAAAAGCTCACCACTTTGCGATTCTTTTCTATATAAAGATCGGAGAGAGCTTTTAATTTTTCTTTAAATTCCTCTATGCTTTCATTTGGATCGCCCTTCGCTACCTTAGCCGTAAATTCTAGCGTATAAGGCGCAAGGGCTTTTTTAAATTCCTCAAACGTTATATGCCAATGTTCGCCCGCCGTTGCGGTATTTTTATTTTCCAAAGTATCGCCCGCTTTTAGTCCTAGATACGAAAGCGTAACGCCTTCAATTTCACTAATAGTCTTTGATTTCTCGGTCGCGGCGGTATCAAGTTCGCCGGATAGATATTTTTTGTGTTTGATGTCCGAACGAAGCCCGTATCCGATGTCTGCGGGACCGGTAGTAAATACGCAATGTTTTTTTACGAATTCTTCATCAATCGTCTCGGGGTGATTATAAACGATCTCGCGCGCTATATAGTTCCAAATAGCAAGGTCGCTTGACGGTGCGAATATAATCTCTATATCGGCTAAATTTGACGTTCTAGTCGAATACGTGCTTAAATTTACGACTTTTACCTTATCGGGTGCGCTAAGCTTTCTATCACTTACGCGAGCCCATAAAATAGGGTGCATTTCCGCCATATTCGCTCCCCAGCTTATGATCGTATCGGTTAGTTCTATATCGTCAAAGCAGCCTGACGGCTCGTCTACGCCGAAAACTTGCATAAACGCGACAACTGCGCTAGCCATACAGTGGCGTGCGTTCGGATCGATGCTGTTGCTTCTAAAACCCGCTTTCATCATCTTTGCCGCCGTGTAACCTTCCGGAATGGTATATTGACCTGAGCCGAAAATACCTACTCCATGCACACCAAGTTCATTATAAGCTTTTCTAAATTGCGTTTCCATTACGTCAAACGCTTGCTTCCAACTAACTTGTTTAAATTTTCCTTTTTTATCGAATTCACCTTTTTCATTTACGCGTAAAAGCGGATGAGTAATGCGGTCTTCACCATACATTATCTTAGCGTTAAAATAGCCTTTAATGCAATTTAAACCACGATTTACAGGCGCTTCAGGATCGCCTTTTACCGCCACTATCTTACCCTCTTTGGTTGCTACCATTATGCCGCAGCCCGTTCCGCAAAAACGACAAGCGGCCTTATCCCAGCGCCAGCCTTTTTCGGCTTCGGTTACCGCCGATAAATTTGCCGGTATGGCTATGCCCGCGCTTGCGCAAGCGGCGCTTGCCGCAGCCGATTTTATGAAATCTCTACGATTCATCTTTTCTCCTCACAATCTTAAGTTGTATTTTTACCGTATATTAGCGACGAAAACCTTATCTGTCAATGATTAAAATCAACCAACCACGCCCGTATTTTGAGCCTTTTTAATCATATTTTTTACTATTGTAGTATTAAAATTTATATTGTTATATGAAGTTTAGAATTAAGTATATTTAAGTATATTAAGCTTATTTTGAAATACAATATCAACAAATATATCTATTTTATTAATTTACGTTAAGAATTTATTTATTTTAATGTGTAGAAAAGTAACGTTTATCGTTTATAAAAATAAGTAAAATCAAAATAACAAAATATCGCTTTTACGGATATCTCGCTTGTTTTATGGTGGAGGCGAGGGGGATCGAACCCCTGTCCAAAAACAAAACAACCACAGCTTCTACATGTTTAGCAAAAGTGAAATTTTCATCTAAAAAGGCTCACTTTCCAAAACCGAAATTTAGACTAAGACAAAATTTCGGCTCTCATCTTGTCAAGATAAAAGCCTACGCTATCTAAGGTTACTCGCTCTCTTTTTTAGATAGTATCAAAAAGCGCGAGGCTCAACTGAACTTTACGCGGCTTTAGCGTAAGCAGGAGCGAATTTAACGTTATTTGCGTTTAAATTTAGTTTTGAGCTTTTTACGCTTTGCTCAAAGCGACATGCAACCATAGCCACTCTACTCCTGTCGAAGCCAAGTCGCCCCCGTTAAAAGTCGGATATTTTAGTATTTTTTGGAATTTTAGTCAAGTTTTGACGGAATATTTATAATAAGCGGCTCAAGAACGCTAAAATACTCGGCATCGTTTTCGACGTCTTGTCTGTATTTTTCAAACTGATCGCTAACCATTAAAAGCCAGTCGACGAAATCGTCGTTAGCGGGTCCGTTTAATAACCTAGCTTCCTCGCAAACCTCTTCGGCTAGCGTAGTTAGTTTTAAAATCGGGTCTAGATGCATAAAACCTGCCGCGGATTTTATATTGTGAAAAATTCTAAAAAGTTCTTGGATATTGTTTTTGTATTTGTCTTCTCTTGCCAAATTTATTATCAAAGGCTCCATTAAATCGCACATCAAAGAATAATGTGATAGAAATTCTTCAACTATATCGTATGAATAATCTATCTCCAGCCTTTTTAATATACCCATATTTGCGTCCCTTAAGAAATTCTGGTAATTGTAGCAAAATTTTGATAAAATTAAAAACTTTTATATAAATTTTAAGGCGTTTTATGACAAAGGATATTAAAAAACTTACGGTAACCGATATAAAAAATAAAAAAATCAATAACGAACCCATAGTCATGATAACCGCTTATGACGCGCTTTTCGCCAAAATTTTTGACGATTACGCCGATATTATTTTGGTAGGCGATAGCTTAAATATGAGCTTTAATCTCAAAAAAGATACCATAAGCGCTACGATGGATATGATGCTTTATCACGTAAAAGCCGTATGTAACGGCGCTAAAAATTCATTTATCCTAGCCGATATGCCCTTTGGGAGCTATAGCGATGAAAAAACGGCGCTAAAAAACGCAATGAAATTTTTTAAAAAGACCGATGCCGACGCCGTAAAACTAGAGGGCGGACTTAAAAATATACCGATAATCAAAAAGCTTTGCGACGAAGGTATCGGCGTTATGGGGCATATCGGGCTTATGCCTCAATTTTCAAAATTTGAAGGCGGATTTAAGATAAAAGGGCGCGGCAAAAGCGAAGCTAAAAAACTCATTGACGAAGCCAAAGCGATCGAACAAGCCGGGGCGTTTGCGATCGTGCTTGAAGGCACGATAGATAGCGTCGCAAAGCAAATTTCAAGTAGCGTAAGCATTCCCGTGATCGGCATAGGTTCGGGCGTAAATGTGGACGGTCAGGTGCTGGTGTGGTCGGATATGCTTGGATTTTTTGAGGATTTTAAGCCGAAATTCGCCAAAAGATATTTAAACGGAGCGCAAATAGTAAGACAAAGCGTTCAAACATACGCTAGCGAAGTTAGAAATAAAATTTTTCCAAGCGATGAATTTACGTATAAGGGATAAACGAGTGCAGGCGAGCGAACTTAATTTTGTAACATTAATTCGCCGTTTAAAATTTTAAAATTTAGGATAAAAATGGACAGGATAGTCGAGATAGAAAAAGTAAGTTTTGAGAGCGATTTTGAGGTCTCTTTGCGCCCCGGGACATTTGATGAGTATATAGGGCAAGAGAAGCTCAAACAAAATTTAGACGTTTTTTTAAAAGCCGCAAAAAAACGCGGCGAATGCCTGGATCACGTGCTATTTTACGGACCTCCGGGGCTTGGCAAAACGACGCTTGCGCACATAATCGCAAACGAAATGGGAGTAAGCATAAAAATGACCGCCGCGCCGATGATAGAAAAAAGCGGCGATCTGGCGGCGATCCTTACGAATCTGCAAGAAGGCGACGTGCTTTTTATCGATGAGATTCATCGATTAAGCCCCGCGATAGAAGAGGTATTGTATTCGTCGATGGAGGATTTTAGGCTTGACATCATTATAGGTTCGGGTCCCGCCGCGCAAACTATAAAAATCGATCTACCTAAATTTACCTTAATCGGCGCCACTACGCGAGCAGGCATGATCTCCGCACCCTTAAGGGATCGCTTCGGAATGGATTTCAGACTTCAGTTTTATAGCGTTGCCGAACTTAGCAAGATCATCCGAATCGCTTCCGTAAAGCTCGGCAAAGAGTGCGACAAAAACGCGGCGTTTGAACTGGCAAAACGCGCTCGTGCAACGCCTCGTATAGCTTTGCGCTTGTTAAAACGTATCCGAGATTTTGCCGAGGTCAATGATGAACTTATCATATCTCACGAACGCGCGAAAGAGGGACTAAACGCACTCGGCGTAAATTCTTTGGGCTTTGACGAGATGGACATTAAATATCTTGAAATTTTACTTGACGCAAAACGTAGACCGCTGGGACTTAGCACGATCGCCGCGGCGCTAAGCGAGGACGAAGGAACGGTTGAAGACGTAATAGAGCCGTATTTGCTTGCAAACGGCTATATCGAGCGAACGGCGAAAGGTCGCGTAGCGAGCGAAAAATGCTTTGAGACGTTTAAAATAAAAATAAATCAAACAAAGGGGCTTTTCGATGGTGAATAATAGTAGAATTTTTTTTGGTATTTTCGTGCTATTTGCGCTTTCTTTGGTTATATATTTATTTAAGCCCTTTTTGTTAAATATATTTATCGCCGCACTACTTGCGGTGGCCACTTCAAACATAAACATACTATTTTTAAAACTCACAAATCAGCGTAAAACGCTTTCGGCGGCACTTAGCACAGTCGTTTTATTTACTCTTTTTATAGCTCCGTTTTTATACGCCGTCATCGAGCTGGCCAAATACGCTTCCAATTTTAATATGAATAATATTACAAGCACGATTGAATATATAAAAAATTATGATTTTGCGTTGCCTTCGTCTATCGATTTTTTAGAGCCTAAATTTAAAGAATTTATCGCCGAAATCGATATAAAGGCGATGACGGCGAATATTTTATCAAACCTTGCGAATTTAGGCAAACTAAGCGCAAGATTTATAACCGACGTAGCCTTTATTTTGGTCTTTTTCTTTTTCGCCATTCTTTACGGTAACGAGCTTGTCGTCTATCTAAAAAAGGCGCTTCCGATGAAAGAAGACGAGAGCGGTTTTATATTGAGCGAAGTCGCAAACGTAATGAGCGTCGTGCTTTACTCTATTATTATAAATGCGATTTTACAAGGCGTATTATTTGCCTTTATTACGATGGCATACGGCTATAACGGAATTTTGACCGGAATTTTATTCGCCTTTATGTCTCTTATCCCGGTCGTAGGCGGGATTTTAGCTTGGGGACCGATAAGCCTTTATGAGTTTGCAAACGGCAACACCCTAGCCGCCGTAATAATAGCGCTTTATACCATTATAATGATTTCGACTATCGCCGATACCTTTTTAAAACCGCTTGTTATTAAATTTATAAACGATAGACTCGTTAAAATTCCAACTAAAATAAACGAGCTTCTTCTATTTTTTGCGATGATTGCCGGTATTACGACATTCGGCTTTTGGGGACTTATCTTAGGACCCGCGATAATCACTTTCTTTATATCGACCATAAAATTATACGTGCTTTTAAGAGAGCGTTCGGTCGTTTAAAATTTTAAGTTTAAAGGATAAAAAATGATCTATCAAGACGATTTTATAAAAATAGAACAAGAATCAAACGAGCTTCCTTGGATCAAAATTTTTACTCAAAAACCTTTTCGCGAGCTAAGCGATTGCGACGAGAAAACGCGTTATAGGCTATTTGAAGCGACGATAATAAGCGAAAAAGCGATGTTGGAGTTTTATAAACCTACTAAAATAAATATAGCGAGCTTTGGAAATTACGTTCCGCACGTGCATATTCACGTTATCGCGCGTTTTGAAAACGATAAATTTTTCCCCGAAAGCGTATGGGGACAAGCGCGTAGAGACGGCTCGCTAAATTTACCCGATTTCGGCGAATTCGTAAAATTTCTTACGCCGAAGCTAAAGGATAAATTTTGTTAAATTTTAAAAAGCATATGCTTGTTTATATCGGTATTTTCGGATTTTTTTTAGTATCGGCGTTACTTTATAGATTATACGTATCGTATAGCGAAGAAGAACAACAAAACAATATGAAAACGTTTTTTGATTATCACGTTAGACAACTAAACAAAAATATCGAGGACGCAAAGCTATCGTCAATGGCTATCGCCGTATTGCTCGGACAAAACGACGGAATACAAAAATGTCTGCTAAACTCAAATAGAGACGAATGCATAAAAGACATCCGTAATATAGTAAATACTTTAAGCGCCGTATCCATGTATAACAATATCAAAATTCACTTACACACGAAAGACCTAAAAAGCTACGTAAGAAGTTGGGATACCCAACGTTTCGGCGATACGCTAACATCGTTCAGATATTTGATAAATCAAGTGATCAAAGAACAAAAGCCGGTTGCGGGTATAGAAGCCGGAGTAGCCGGCGTTTATATGCGCGCCGTTTCGAATGTCGCATACGATAGCCAAAATATCGGCAGCGTAGAAGTTTTGTTAAGCTATGAACATTTAGGAAATTTTTTCAAAGAGCAAGGCATTGATCTATTCGTACTTTTAGATAAAAATCAAGCTATCTCGCACAAACCGAATACAAACGACGATTTGCTAAAAAATCACTATATAGAAAATTTAAATAGCTCGAATTTAAATATAATTGAAATTTTGCGGGATATAGACTTTTCAAAGACCGATTTTTACGTTTATAAGACTCACTATTTTAGTATTATACCGATAATAGATGCAGGTTCAAAAAGTATAGGATACTACGTTCTTCATATAAATATAGACGACAAAGAGCGCAATATATCGCAAAACTACATACAAACCGACGAACTATTTTAAAATTTTAAATACGTAAAAAAACGTGCTGCCCTCTTTTGGCACGCTCTTTACGTCGTAGGCTATATCATCTCTCTTACAAATCTCGGAGACGATATTAAGCCCTAGTCCGAAACCGCCCTGAACTTCGTCTTCGCGTTCGTATCTTTTCCAAATACGTTTGGTATCCTTTATACCCTCGCCGAAATCTTGGATGCTCAGTATCACCGTATCTTTGTTTCGTTTAAAATTTACAAAAATTTGAGTATTTTGCGGACTGTATTTTATAGCGTTTGTTATCGTGTTATCAATGATACGCTGTGCGGCGAGTTTGCTAATAAGCACAAATATACCGTCCTCTATATCGGTAATAATCTTTATATGTTTCGCGCCCGCCACGCTTCTTAAAAATTGCACCCGTTCAAGCGCATACATACCTAAATTTAGTCGTTCTTTAGGAAATTTTATATATCCGCGTTTTATAAAATACTCAACGTCCTCATATGTTATTTGCATCTGTTTTAACGCATTTTTTATACGGTTTGTGTATTTGTTTTCCAAGCCGAGCATCTCTAAATTTATGCCCGCTACGCCAAGAGGCGTTTTTAACTCGTGCATGGCGTCGTTAAAAAAATTATTCATATATTTTTGCAAATCTTTATAAGGTTTTACGCTGCCGATATACGACATATATAAAATGAAACAAACGGCTATTAGTATTAAAGTTAGCATAAGCGCGGTTAAAAATAACATTCGTTTATAGCTTTGCTCTTGTGCGATGACGATATAGTAGGGATGTTTATCTTTGATAAAAAAGCTCTTATAAAACAAAAATCCGTCTTTTTCAAGCACAATAAATTTAAAATTTTCGGGCTGTTGAACCAAATTTGAAAAAATCGGATTAAAATTTAGATCGTATATCGCATATTTGTAAATAAGAGAACTCGGCATACTCTCGTTATTTATGAATAGAGTTCTAAGACGTTTTTCATATTTAATCAAACCGAAAAGATTTTTAGAAGTTTCGTCCTTTTGGCTTAAATTTAAAATAACAAAGCTTTGAAATACAAATAGCGCCATTATTATAAACGTCGCTAATATCGGTATCCTAAAGCTTTTTTGCATCTATACGATAACCGACTCGTCTTTTTGAAATAATAAAATCATTCGAAGTTTTTTGACGAATTTTTAATACGTGCATACGAATGTCCGCGCCGTCTATATCCTTATCGCCCCAAACTTGTTCTCTAATATCGTCCATACTAACGTAAGCGTTTAAACGCGAAACCAAACACTCGACCAATTCAGCCTCTTTTGCGCTTAATTCGATTAGCAGGCCTTGACGATGTAAGGTTTTTTTACTCGTGTTAAATTCAAAGTCGCCATTAAGTTTAACGACATTTTTATCATCAACGCTATAATACTTTCTCATCAACTCGCCGACGCGAAATTTAAGCTCCGCAAGCTCGAACGGCTTTTTTAGATACTCGTTACAGCCAAGTTCGTAACCTATCGCCATATCGTCTATATCTACAAGTGAGGTCATTATCATTATAGGAGCGTCTAAATTTAGGCTTCTTATATATTTTATGACCTCGTGACCGTTAAGATACGGCACTTTTATATCAAGGATAAAAAGATGATAAAAATTTTTCGCTATCAAGTCGCAAGCGGCTTGTCCGTCGCTTGCGCATTCAACTTCATAGCCGAGTGTCTGCAAATACTCGCAGACACTTTCGCAAAATTGTAAATCGTCTTCTAAAAGTAAAATTTTCAAGTTATTAAGCTCCGGTAAAAATTTGTCCGGCATAGACAATGTAATATCTTAGCAAAATTACGCCGCAAATTACAATAAGAGTATTAAAAACTATAACGGCAGGCTTAAAAGCGTGTCCTTTTAACGCAGTAAGATCGATCAATATGGGCAGTATAAGCCCCGTTCCCAAAACTCCTATCCAGAATATATAAGCTAAATAGCTCATGCTTAAAGCGTCTTTTGCCGCCTTCATACTAGTAGCGTCGCCGTTAAACATCAAGGCGAACAATACGCCCAAAAGTGCGATCTCGCAAACTATCATGATAAGGTCGAATTTTAACAAACTCGCCACGACATTTTTATCTACGTCCTCTTTAAACAACACCATACCGCAAAGAACGCTAGCGGCGATACCGGAGCTAAAGCCCGAAACTAAAAACAATACTGGAAGCACCCACGTATCCCATAGCGGAATTTTATGCACCGCACTTAGTAAAAATCCCGTATATACGCCGACTCCGATAGCCAATATGAATAGTAAAATTTCAATGATTTTTATCAAACCCGAACCGATAAGCAAGCTTGAAATTTTATCTAACAAACCTATCTTTAGCGCTTTAACCTGAGGCGCAAACGCGACTAGCAAATACATGCAAGCAAGCGGCGTATATACTAAAAGTAGCGCGACGCCGATCGACATTACGGATGTGAAATTATACTTTAAAAGTATCCAATAAAAGCTAAGAGGCTTACCCAGATCAAGTACCAAAAGCGAAAGACCGACTATAATCGCAAACGGCGCTAGTATGGACGCCGCCTTAAAACATGCGTCAAAACGTGAATTTACCGAAATTTCAGCTAAATTTATAAATTTCCATCTATATTTTACGGCAACCATCATTGCACCCGCGGAAAGTCCGGCTAAAAATAGATAAACGGCTATCGGCCACGGCCAATAAATTTCAGAGTATTGAACCATATCTCCCCACATATTATTCATGACTTCCTCCTTTGCGATTAGCTATCATCGCGAGCTGCGGATTGGTTTTTAGCTCGGCTTTAGGCAAATAAACCCTTTTGTTTTTCAATAGTTTTGAAATTTCGGAATTTTCATCGTTTGTATCGCCGAATACTAACGCGTCGGTCGGACAAACGGTAACGCATGCCGGCTGCTCGCCTTTACTAACTCTATTTTCATAGCAAAACGTGCATTTTCCTATCTCTCCGGTTTGCGGCTCTACAAAACGCGCATCATAAGGACAAGCCAATATGCAATATTTACAGCTCACGCAAGTTCCGTGATCCAACAATGTAACGCCCTCTTTCGTTTTAAAGCTAGCTCCCGTCGGACAAACGTCGACGCAAGGACTATCCTCGCACATTACGCAACTTTGACGTATGAAATCAGTCTTTAAATTCGGAAAAATTCCGCTTAATTTTGAATGCACCTGCAAGCGATAAACCCCCATAGGAACGCCATTTTCACTTCGACACGCTACGGAACACGCTTGACAACCTATACATAAATTTTCATTATGAACCATCATATATTTTTTCATTTTCTCCCCTTTATGCCTTAAATATATCCACGCCGACGTTTGTTACCATAGTGGCTGCGACAAGACCCTCTGTCGGATTCAAAAGAACGCTGGAATTGACACCCATACCGTTTGTGCGAGTCATCCCGGGCGTTACGTGTCCAAAACCGTGGTAAATAAACAAAGTATCCTCTCTAATGCCTTGCGTTACCATGATTTTGCCTCTTTGCTTGCCGTATTTGTTTTGTAAAAATACCTCGTCGCCGTCTTTTAAATTTTTCTTAGCGGCCGTATTTGGATTTATCCAGATCGGAGATTCACTCATTAAATCGTTCAAGAAAGGCACGTTTTGAGTGTGTCCGTTCGTATGTATCGGCGTTTTACCGCTCATAAGACATAGCTCATGTCCCTCAAATACGTCCATATCTTTTGTATTTAAGCAACCGTATCCGGGAAATTCCGCTTCAACCTGCTCGCTAAATAACTCTATTTTGCCGCTTTTTGTTTTGAGCTTTGCCATACCGTCCATCAGTCCGTTTTCGCCTACAAACTGAGCCGCATTCGGAAATTTTTCTACGAATTTTTCGACGACGGACTTTTCTCTAAATAAAATTCCCGGCACTTTCCACGTTACGTAACCGTCTTTTTCAAGCGCCGCCAAAAGCTCTACGTTGCCGTTTGCTTGTTGCATACGCCATTCGCGCATATCGTTCCAAGTGTAAAGCTCGTCGATCTTCATTCTACGCGCAAGCTCTCTAAATATACTCGCACCGTCTTTAGTATCGCCTATCGGCTCGACTATTTTGTTTCTGATCATATATGCGGGTTTTTGACCGGATTTATCTTCAATACCCTCATCGCGCTCAAGATAAGTGCTCTCAGGCAAAATAACGTCCGCGTAAGTCGCCATATCGTTTAGATAGATATCGCTAACAACGATCAAATCCAGCTTTTTAAGAGCTTCTACGCTTTTGTCCGTGCCCGCGACGTTTATTAGGTGATTAAAACGGATATTAAACCAACCTTTGATCGGATACGGTTTCTCGCTAAGAATCGCTTCGTTTATATCCATCAAAACTCCGTGTTTTCGGCTTACGAATTTATGTTTTCCGCTCTCTCCGGCATAGTCTAAACGCTGAATTTTAGGTACTTTAAACTCTTTATCCATATTTTTAAGCTCGGGAAAATCGTTAGTGCCCGTTAATTTATTAAACGTCTTTGCATTTTTACCGCCGAACAAACCGCCTTTAACTTCCCAGTTGCCCATCATCGCATTAGCCGTCATTATCGCACGGGTTCGCATATATTCGGCTCTTGTAGTAGTCGTCTTGTGACCGAAGTCGATAATAACGCGCGGAGCCGCCGCCCAAATTTCAGCCGCTATACGTTCGATCGTAGCGGCGGGTATGCCGGTTATAGCTTCTTGCCATTGAGGGGTAGTATCCTTGGTATCTTCTATGACTTTATCAAACCCTATCGTAAATTTCTCTATAAATTCCTTATTGTATGTTCCGTTTTTGATCCATGTATTTATAAGAGCCATAACAAAAGCCGCATCGGTTCCGGGTCTTACCGGCAGCCATTCGTCGGCTTTAGACGCCACTACGCTAAAACGAGGATCAAGCACAAGTAATTTCGTATCCTTTTTGTCGGCAAATTTAGCAAGCTTTTTGGCATCTGAAATAACTATACCTTCAAACAGATTGTGTCCGAAATTTACGATATATTTGGCATTACCGAAATCCCTTTTGAGCTTAGCTATACCATACATATGCTCGCAAACCATTTGATAGGTTATCGGGCAACACGAAAGGTGCGAAAAGCAGTTCGGCGAGCCGTAACTACTAGCGAAATTTACCATTAGCTTGTGAGTTTGGCTTGATTTTGCGGTAAATACAAAGCTTTCGGCTCCGTATTTTTGCTTTATATCAAGCATTTTATCGGCGACTAAGTCAAGCGCCTCGTCCCAGCTCGCTTCACGCCATTTACCTTCACCGCGCTCGCCCACTCTAATAAGCGGTTTTACGATTCGTTGCGGATCATAAAGTTGATTATGTCCCGAGCCGCCGCGCGCGCATACGGATGTAGCCGTACCACTTGCTTTATGATTACCCTGAATGAAAACGTTTTTGCCGTCGACAACACGTCCTTCGATAGGACAACGCGAGGAACACATCTCGCAAAAGCTCGGGGTAAAATTTTCACTGCCCTTTAAAGCGTTTGCGCCTACCGCACCTAAACTTCCTGGCGTAAGACAGGTCGCTAGAGCACTAGCGCCCGCACCTATTTTTAGAAAATCTCGTCTAGATTTGTTCATTTTTCCCTCCTTAAGATCATCTATGCAATATTTTATAATTTTTACGTAAAAATAAGGTAAAAATTTACTTAAGTATAAAG
>JAJQAF010000280.1 GCA_021203945.1 Campylobacter sp. | reverse complement strand
AACATTTAAACAGAGGCAAATGGAAAATTTACTAGACAACTTAAACTAATCTCAACGTTAAGCGGCTCGGCATATTGACGGAGCCATGTTGATACTAGCCGGTGCCGGTAGCGGCAAAACAAAAACTATAACTACGCGCCTAGCATATCTTATCGGTGAAGTCGGCATAGATCCTGCAAACACTCTAACGCTTACGTTTACAAATAAGGCGGCAAACGAAATGCGCTCAAGGGCGCTTGCGATGTTAAATCAATCCGGCAAAAATTATACGCCGTTACTTTGCACGTTTCATAAATTCGGACTTTTGTTTTTAAAATTTTATATCGACAGATTAGGTCGTAAAAATAATTTTATCATAATTGATACGGACGACAAAAAACGTATCATTAAAAGCTTTGATAGTCCTATTTCCACAGCCATATTGGCAAGTGAAATTTCAAACTATAAAAATTCGCTGCTAAGTGTCGACGATGTTTATAAAAATGCGAATTTTCTAATAAACGACAACGGCAAAGATAGCTTTTACCAAAAAGCGGCGATCATATACGATAAATACGAGGAATATTTACGCACGAACAATCTAGTGGATTTCGACGATCTGCTGGCGCTTACTTATAAAATTTTAGACGAAAACGAAGATCTTGCGCGTGAAATTTCAAATCGTTACAAATATATTATGGTCGATGAGTATCAAGACACGAACGACCTTCAGTATAAAATCTTGCAAAAACTTTGTTTAGAGCATGAAAATATCTGCGTCGTAGGCGATGACGATCAGAGTATCTACGGCTGGCGCGGAGCTAGGATAGAAAATATCCTAAATTTTAAAGATCAGTTTAAAGATACGAAGATAATCCGTTTGGAGCAAAACTATCGTTCGACTACGCCTATCTTAAAAGCAGCAAACGAGCTGATAGACCACAATAGAAATCGTCTCGGCAAAAAACTCGTTAGCACGAAAGGCGAAGGCGAAGCTATAAGCCTCTTAGAAAGTCCGGACGAAAGCGTAGAATCAGGCAAAATCGCAAAAAGTATAAAAGAGTTGTTGCAAAAAGGCGTAGAGGCTAAAGACATCGCTATACTTTACCGTATAAACGCGCTATCTCGTTCGCTTGAAGAGGGTTTGACAAAAGAACATATCCCTTATAAGATGGTCGGCGGCGTAAAATTTTATGAAAGAGCCGAGGTTAAAGACGTCATTAGTTATTTGCGATTGATAACAAACCAAAACGACGATTTTTCGCTAAAACGCATTATAAACAGACCGAAACGCGGTCTTGGTAAAGTGAGTTTGGACAAGCTTGAAAAAATGGCGTATGAGAGCAAATACTCGATATTTGACGCCATTTTAAATATTGACGATAAAGACGAGGCGTTCAGTAAAAAAATAAAATCCGTGCTCATAGAATTTACCCACATTTTAAAAGAACTTCAGGATACCGATTCTCTTTACGAACTCATAGACAAGCTAGAAGCGAAATTCGGCATAAAAAAATACTATGAAAGCCTGCCCGACGGTAGTGAACGTGCGGCAAATATAGACGAATTTTACGCCATGTTAAAAGATCAAATCAAACAAAACGCAAACTTTGAGCTGGAAGAATTTCTAAATGAACTTGCCCTGCAAAGCGAACAAGACAACATTAGCGGTGAAGCCATTAGCATCATGAGCGTGCATGCCAGCAAAGGACTTGAGTTTGAACATCTTTTCGTTATCGGGCTTGAAGAGGGATTTTTTCCGCTTATCGGCGACGGCAGCGATATGGAAGAGGAGCGCCGTTTGGCGTATGTAGCGATTACGCGAGCAAAAAAAATGCTTACGCTAAGCTTTGCTAATTCACGCTTTTATAAGGGTCAAAGAACCAGGCTGAATAAGAGCCGATTTTTAAGCGAAAGCGGCACGGTGCAAGGCTCGCTCGTTATAGAACAAAGTAACGAATTTAAAAAAGGCGATCTGGTGAAGCACAAAATTTTCGGTATAGGTCGAGTTAGCGCCGTCAGCAAAATCAAAAAAGAGTTCAAGCTCACTATAAATTTTGCGGGAAACGTCCGCGAGATAATGTCCAGCTTTGTGGAAAAAGCCGTATAATGCGCCAAAACAAAATTCAAATTTATAAAGCTGTTTATAGTGGTAAAAGCGCTATAAACATATTCAAGGGCATCTCATGCATCCGCAATCAAAACATTGTTTATTGTATCAAAACTACTCACGACAAAAACGCTCTAAATACTTTTTGCAATAAGGGCGAATTTTGAACGCAATCTTTGTCGCGAACAAACCATCGGGACTTAGCTCGAACCAATTCCTAAGCCGCCTAAAGCGAAAATACGGCGTAAAAAAAGCCGGCTTTTCAGGCACGCTCGATCCTTTTGCAAGCGGTTGCTTGATCGTGGCGTTCGGTAGTTATACGAAATTTTTTAGATTTTTAAACAAATCGCCCAAAATTTACGAAGCCACGATGTGGATAGGCGCAAAGAGCAAAAGCGGCGATAACGAAAATATTACGGAAGTTAAAATTTTAAAGCCGTTTGCAAACGAAAGCCTAGAAATAGCGCGCAAAAGCCTGCTTGGCAAGCTAAAATACGCTCCGCCTAAATTTAGCGCCAAAAATATAAACGGAACGCGCGCATACAAACTTGCTCGTGCCGGAAACGAATTTGAGCTAAAAGAGCAAGAAATGGAAGTTTTTGGAAGCGAAATTTTAAACTATAATCATCCGTTTCTTACCTTTCGCGTGAGCGTGAGCGAACGTGCCTCCGTGCGTTCCTACTCGCAGCTCATCGCCAAGACACTTGGCTTTGACGCGAGTCTAAGCTCGCTCAAACGACTAAGCGAGGGCAAATTTCGATTTGAAAACGAAAAATTTTTAGATATTTGCGATTGTCTGGAGCTACCGCAAAATAAATATTTAGGCGATATAACCGATATATTAGACGGCAAAAGTCTAAATTTAGCCAAATTTTACATACAAAAAGACGGAGTTTATTTACTTGATTGCGATAAATTTTTAAGCGTCATAGAGATTAAAAACGATACAATTAACTATTGTTTAAATAAGGTTGAAAAATGTTAATATTAGCAAGAAAAGAAAACGAGGAAATTTTACTCGGAAACGATATAAAAATAGTCGTAGTCGGCATTTCAAAAAGCGGTGTCAAGCTAGGCATACAAGCTCCTAAAAATATGATGATCCTTCGTAGCGAACTTGCAAGCGATATAAAAAAAGAAAATACTCAAGCTAGCAAAATTACCTCAAACAAGGATATTCAAGAGCTAGCCAAAAAAATCGGCAAATGAAAAGCTACGCAAAAATCAACATATTTTTAAAGATTGTCGGGGCGCGCGGAAATTATCACGAAATTTTATCGCGTTTCGTGCTTAGGCGCGAAATTTACGATGAAATTTACTTTGAAAAAAGCGATGGTTTCGCCATAGAATGCAGTAATGCAAACATTGAAAACAATATAATTTTAAAAGCCAAAAAAGCCTTGGAAAACGTCGGTTTTAAAAATGAGATTGACGAGTTTTTCGGCTCTCACAAGGTAATTTTAAATAAAAATATTCCGATAGGTGCGGGGCTTGGCGGCGGAAGCTCAAATGCGGCGGCTTTTTTAAATTTAACAAACGGCGAGCTAAATTTAAAAA
>JAJQAF010000233.1 GCA_021203945.1 Campylobacter sp. | reverse complement strand
AGATGTGTATTAGATACAGATTATAAGTTTAGACATATAAAGTCCTATTCCCGTTCCAAGCGATACGTGTTTTGTCGTAAAGTAAGGTTCGAAAATTTTATCTTTTACCGATTCGCTTATTCCTCCGCCGTTATCATGCACTTTTAAAATACCGAAATTTCCGTCTTTATATATACTTATATCCACGAATTTTTCTTTTATCTTTCTCTCGTTTAGCGCATCTCTTGCGTTGTTTATTAAGTTTATCACGACTTGATCCAGTTGGCGTTTATTGCCGTGAATTTTTACGTTGTCTTTGAAATTTAAATTTACCTTTATTTCGTCTTTTTGCAACATTCCTTGTATCATAAAAAGGCAGTCTTTTACGGTATTTTCAAGAGAAAAATCCTCGTTTGGTTGATTTAACGAAAAAAATCCTCTAAAGTCCTCAATCGTGTTTGACATATTTTTGATGATATTTTTACAGCGATTATACGAATTTTCAAATTCCGCACCGCCATTTACGACTAATTTTTTCATCTTAAAGAGCACGATACCAAGCTCGTTTAGCGGCTGTCTCCACTGATGAGCGATATTCGCTATCATCTCTCCCATACTGGCAAATCTTGATTGAATAAGCAAAATTTTAGTCTTTTCCTCGTTTTCGGCTATCTCCGCCTTGATTATATCTTGTAAATTTTCATTAAGCTTTCTCAGCTCTTTGGTTTGTTCTTCCACTCGCTCTTCCAGTTGTAAATTTAGCGCTTTAAACTCTTCTTGCGTGCGCAAAAGGCGCTCGTTTAATTCTATCACCTTTGTAACGTCGTGTCTTATCGCTACGAATTCCTCTATCTCTCCTTTTAAATTTAATATCGGAATTATCGTAGTGTTTAAATAAATAACCTTTCCGCTTTTTGTTAAATTTTTAGCGATACTTTTATAAACTTTTTTATCCAGTATCGTGTCCCAGAGCTCTTTAAACTTTTCCGTAGGTTCATCGGGATGTCGCACGATATTGTGATTTGCGCCGATTAATTCGTCTTTGCTATATTCGCTGATTTTACAAAATTCGTCGTTAACAAACGTAATAATGCCGTCTATATCGGTTTTTGAGACGATATTGCTTTCTTCTATCGCGCTTTGATATTGTCTAAATCTGGCTTTTATATTATCCATTTGCCATATATCCTAAAAACGTAAGATAAATTCCGTTTGATATTATAATTACTAATGATATTTTAAACATTATTTGCTTAAATTTTTCATCAATGAATCTAAAAAATACGGCAATGCTCATCATCGCGGGCATAGTCGATAACCCAAAAATCAGCATGATAAGCATACCCTTTAACGTTGATGCCGCAGTTATCGCCATTGCGGCAAAATAATATACTACCCCGCACGGCAGTAGTCCATTTAAAAAGCCGAGCAAGATAAAGCCGAAAATATTTGAAATTTTGCTAGCTTTAATCGCGTTTTGAGTTATAAATTTTGAAATTTTACCGTTTTCTATAAAATTTAAAATACCGCCTCTTAGCCAAAGCGCCGCTCCTATTAAAACCAATAAAATTCCGATTATAAAAAATAACAATGCGCGCGAACTTGCCGAAAATACCAAAATTCCGCCAAAAGCCCCGAATATCGCCCCTAAAAGCGTATAGGCAAAAATCCTAGCCAAATGATAAATCGCGGTTAGTAAAAAGATTTCGGCGTTATTTTTATCTCTTAAAAATAGCGATTGCAGAGTCAAAAAACCGCCGCACATTCCGACGCAATGGCTAAAACTGCTAAGAATGGCGACGCTTACGACTGTAGTGAAATTTACGAAATCCATAAAATTTTAAAGGATTTGTAAGAATTGTTTAAATATATATTTACTCTCGTTCGGACCGCTACTGGCTTCAGGGTGATGCTGAACGGAAAATACCGGATAGTTTTTATACCTTACGCCCTCGATAGTGCCGTCAAACAGATTCCTATGCGTTATCTCGGCGATTTCGGCAATGCTTTCGGGAACGTTGTAATTATGATTTTGCGTCGTGATCTCTATGGCTTTAGTTTGTAAATTTAAAACCGGATGATTTGCACCGTGCTGACCGAATTTTAATTTATACGTCTCGTATCCCATCGCATTTGAGAGCAGCTGATGACCAAGGCATATGCCGAAAATAGGAATTTTAGCCTCCACCATCTTTTTTATCTCGGCAATTTCGGATTTTAATTTTTTAGGTTCGCCGGGACCGTTTGATAAAAATACTCCGTTTATTTCACCGTTTTGAAATTTATTAATAATGCTTTGAGCTTTCGTATCATGCGGCATTACTATCACTTCCAATCCTACGTCGCAAAGCTCGTTTAAAATATTTCGTTTAACGCCGAAATCAAATACCGCAATCTTTTTGCCTATGCTTTTCAAAGGCTTATATGTCTTTGCGTTCTTATCCCACGCGCCTTTTTTATGCTCGTATTCGTTTATGGCGCCGATATTTTTTACGTAGTTTATATCCTCTATGCGACCGCTAGCTCGTAAGCGACGTTTTAGCTCCTCTTTGTCGTCGATTTGCGTTGAAATGTAAGCCATCAGAGCGCCTTCATCGCGAAGCATTTTGGTTAAAAACCTGGTATCTACGTCATAAACGCCGAATTTACCGTGCTCTTTGAAAAATTCGCTAATAGATTTTTGTGAGCGATAATTTGACGGATTGTCGTTATAATTTCTCATTATTACGCCGTTTGCGTGAATCTTAAGACTTTCCATATCGTCGTCGTTTATACCGACGATGCCGATTTCCGGCATAGTAAAAACTATAAACTGTCCGGCGTAACTAGGGTCGCTTATTATCTCTTCATAACCCGTCATCGAGGTATTAAAAACAAGCTCGCCGGCGCATTCACCGTGGGCTCCAAACGCTTTTGCTTGCAGAAATACGCCGTTTTCGATATAGATATAGGCGTTCATTAAAGCATACCTCTTTTTCTGAGTTCGTCTTGATATAGTCGTTCAAACACGAGATCGTATTCATCTGTGCCCGGTATGAGTTTTCGTTTGTAATTATCGATCTTGTCAAGCACTTCGTCTTCTATTTTTTCGTATGTTTTGAGGTATTCGTCCATAGAGCTATAAATGACGTTTTTAATACGATTTTCCGAGACGTTATAGTCGATTAGGCTACTTTTCCAAATCGTCTCTAAAATTTTATGCGCAACGTCGCTAAATCTGTCCTCGTGGGTTAAAATCACGTCAAAATCGCTTGCCAACTTCTTTTTGATAAGCCAAAACATATTTTTACGGTCGATTTGCATAGTCTGCATTTCATCCTCGTTTTTCTCCAAAAGCTCATTTACGCGCTCTTCAAGCGCACGTTCTTTTTGTATGTCGGCGGTTAAAATTTCACTAGCCTTGGCTACTATGGGCTCAATGCCTTTATTTAATTTAACAAAGCCGCAATTTAAGAGATCAATCGCTATTTTGTGTGCGATATACGGAACGTGTGGTAGTTTTATGCGCATTTTAAACCTTTAAAATTTTAAGCGTATTGTAGCCAAACAAAAGTAAAAATCCGTTAAAATTTTATCTTGAAATTTTTATGACCTTGCCGCCGTCGTTCAATAAAAAATAAATTTTATCGCGCCCTATATAAATGT
>JAJQAF010000244.1 GCA_021203945.1 Campylobacter sp. | reverse complement strand
CATCATAGAGCAAATGGAGCAAATGGGCGTGCTAAGCCCGGTTAATGCCAAAGGGCAAAGGGAAATTTTATAAACATAAAATGTAAAATTTTTATAAAATTTTCTTAAAAGCCTTGACAACACGCAAGAAAATCTATATAATTACAATTCTTTCTCGATTGGGGTATAGCCAAGCGGTAAGGCAACTGGTTTTGGTCCAGTCATTCAGAGGTTCGAATCCTCTTACCCCATCCACTTAAATTTCATCGCGGAGTAGAGCAGTGGTAGCTCGTCGGGCTCATAACCCGAAGGTCGGCGGTTCAAATCCGTCCTCCGCAACCAGTTTTAAACAGCGCACTACACGAGCTTTTAGTCACTTTTCATAGTAAGGAACTACGCCAAAAGGCTAAGGGACTATCTAAGGGACTTTTAGTTTAGTTACTACACTTTTCAACTTAATTAATTCGCACGCTTTAGCTTAAGACTAATGAGAATATCTTGAATTGTCACTATATTTCTTAAAGATAATTCAAGATAAGCTTATTATGAATTAATCTCTCTAAACACCACACGATTTTTCTTTTTTTTAACGATTATAATTAATAACAGCGGGATATTTTATTGTTAATCCCATAAAAGGAGGTAAAAACGTAATAACGTTTAAGGACACTTTTAATTGGCAAAAGTGGTGCTGCGTATTTTAGCGGCTAGTAGAAAACAATCACTAAAAGGAGAAAAAGTGGTTAGTAATATAACAAAGCATCTCTTGGAGAGGCAGGTTGAACTAGAGCAAGAAGGCATTAACGAAGGGATAGCTAAGTTTCAAAGAGAGTTTAGTAAAGCACAACAGAACGGCTCACTAAACAATAACGCAGTAGGGGCTGCCCTTATGTTTCGTTTTTTACCGGCATTCTGCACGGCAGTTAAGACCTTTGTAGAACAAGCGCAAAAAGAAAATAAACAAGCTCAGCTAGATAAAGTGCGTCTTATTAGGGCTGTTGGTATCAATGAGTGTGCATTTATAGCGCTGAGGTGCATTATAGCAAGTTTCGGCGGCAAAGAAGTCCCTAAAGCAATACACTTAGCATTAGAGATAGGTCAAAGCATCGCGCGCGAAAAAGCTATAAAGGAACTAAAGCAAACCCCAAGCGAGGCATTTGGAACTTACAACGCCTATATAACCAAAGCCCTAAAAGCAAATAATCAAAGAGGAGCTTCTAAAGTTAGAACACTTAACAATATTATCGGCGTTTTAAGAGACCAGAAAGGGCTAGAGGTAGATTTGCTCGATAAAGAACTAAAGGTTCGCTTAGGGGTTGAACTCATAGACATCTTTCACAGAGCTACCGGGCTTATTGAGAAAGTAGACGTCTATTGTGGCTCTAAAGGAAAAATAGCAATAGGCTTTAAACCCGTTAAACAGTTCGTCACCGAGATAGACAATATAAAAGCCCACTACGAACTTTTATCGCCTGTATATTTTCCTATGCTAATTCCTCCGCTACCTTTTCACAATAACAACCGAGCAGGCTTTATAACACCAGCTTTACAGGTGCCACTCGTTAAAGACCACTTCAACAAACCTAAGCGCTATCTTAACAACCACAATATGCCTGTGGTTTATGAAGTGCTTAATGTCATACAAAACACGCCTTGGCGTATTAATAAAGAAGTATTTGAAGTTTATAACGAGCTTATCTCTAGGGGCTATGCCGTTCCGGAGCTTGACATAGTGAGCGCAGATGGGCTTGGGATACCGCCAAAACCGTGGGGCACTTTGAATAACGAGGAGTTTAAGAAATACAAGGAGGCAAACCCGGAAGTAGTAAAAGCTTGGGTTGCTGAGGCTAACAACGCACACAATACAAATGCAAGAAATACAGGCAAGAGGATTATGAGTAAGAGCATAGCTGTGGTAGCCGAGAGGTTTAAAGATGAGGAGAGATTTTATTATTGCTATAACCTTGACCACAGGGGCAGGGTTTATCCAATACAAAGTGGCAATTGCCCTAATCCTCAAGGCTTTGATGCGAGTAAGGCGCTTAGATAAAATACTACCAACATATCCTATATTAAATATTATTTGTCATCAGATATCAAAAGTATTAGGTATCACTTAACACTATTTTAAGTTTAAATTTTGTAAGATTTCACAAAATTTAAATTATAAAGGAGAATAAATGCTTAAGATGAATGAGCTTGAAAAGCAAAGCGATACGCCAAAATCAACCATTCTTTACTATCTTAAGGAAGGTTTGTTGCCAAGCCCGAAAAAAGATAAACCAAACCTTCATCTATACGATGAAAGTTGCGTTGAGATAATCGAACTTATCAAATATCTTCAAGGCAATTTTAACTCAACAATCGCTCAAATAAAGGCGCTTTTTGCGAGCGAGGAATTTGATATAAACAATCCTTACGAAACGCTTTTGGGAAATTTGGAGCTTATTATGGGAGCAAATTTAACTAAAATTTACAAAGAAAACGAACTTTGCGAGGAATTTAACATTAGCAAAAAAGAGCTCAAAAAATACGTTGATGAAAGCTTTTTAGTGCCAAGAAACGGGATATTTACAAGCAAAGAAAGAGAAATTTTAGCCATTGTTTTAAACTCAAACGAAGATGAGCTAAAAATGATAAAAGAGTATGTGAGCTTAGCCAAAAAGCTTGCAAAAGAGGAGATAAATTTAACGCTAAATTTAATAAAATCCGCAAAAGACAACAAAAATAAAATGCTAAAACATCTATTTGACATTTTGCTAATATTAAAACCATACATCTTAAATATGCATACGCTAAGCACATATCAAAAGGAAACAAAATGAAAAATTTACTTCAACTTCGAGGTTTTTTGCCCTATCTTGCCATCGCATTTTTAAACGCAAGCGTCGATTTGGCGCATAAAATCACTATCCAAAACGTGCTTTTAAAAAGCTGATCGGACGATACCTTAGTCATTTTAACCGCGCTTATAAACGCGATGATATTGCTTCCGTTTATATTTTTATTTTCGCCGTCGGGTTTCATAAACGATAAATTTTCAAAAACTAAAGTTATCCGTATAGCTGCAATCGTCGCGGTCGGCATTAGTTTTTTGATATTTTTGAGCTATGCTTTCGGATTTTTTTGGATTGCATTTGGGCTTACTATTGTTTTAGCGGCTCAAAGCGCTATCTACTCGCCGGCAAAATATAGCATTATCAAACTGATCGTAGGTACGGAAAATTTAGGCGTTGCAAACGGAATAATCCAAGCTCTCACAATCGTAGCCATTTTATTCAGCTCATTTGCGTTCTCGTTTATGTTTGAGAGCTATTATGTGGCTTCAAGCGATCCGAACGAAATCTTGCGCAACATTTCGATTGTGGGAATTTTGCTCGTGATTTTAAGCACGCTTGAAGCGTTTTTTACGTTTAAACTTCCATATTTTACGGCAAATCCCGAAGAAAAAGAGATTAAATTTAGCATGAAGCGATACTTTACGCTTAAGTATCTTATTGATAATTTAAAGATAGTAAAAGCCGATAAAAATATCTGGCTTAGCATAATCGGACTTAGCCTGTTTTGGGGCGTTTCACAGATTATAGTAGCGGCGTTTCCGGCTCATTACAAGATCGTTTTTAGCGATGAAAATACGGTCGTTATACAAGGAATTTTAGCCATGAGCGGAGTGGGAC
>JAJQAF010000213.1 GCA_021203945.1 Campylobacter sp. | reverse complement strand
TATTCATTAGAGTATTTGGACTTATATTCGTTTTATACGTAGCCGGAGCGATGAGTAAATTTCACATCGAACTTGGTATCGTGCCTGTCGGAGCTTTTGGAATTTTTGCTTCGATATTTTTCTTCGGTTCAAGCTCAAGCATATTGATTATCACGATTTGCTCGTTTGCATTCGGATTTTTCGGCGGACTTTTCATCGTTCCGCTAAACGCTACCATTCAATATTTTGCACCCGAAATAAGCGCGGGCAAGATAATGGCGGGCAATAACTTTTTGCAAAATGTCGCAATGGTCTCATTTTTACTGCTTAGCATAGTCTTTGTTTATATCGGCATACCTATGAGCGGACTTTTTGTAATTTCGTCTTTAGTGTGCTTGGTTGGTAGTTTTTATGCGATTTTTCAGCTTCCGCACCTTTTTACAAGACTTATTTTAATGCCAATTTTAAAGAGCAATTATAACTTCAACGTCGACGGGCTTCAAAATTTACCGCAAAGCGGCGGAGTGCTGCTTTTGGGCAACCATATAAGCTGGATAGATTGGCTTGTGCTGCAAGTGGCAAGCCCAAGGGGGATTAAATTTGTTATGTATCGCGGGATTTACAACAAATGGTATTTAACTTGGGTGCTTAAATTTTTTAAAGTTATCCCGATCGGCGCTGGGGCGAGCAAAGAGTCTATCGAGCTTATGAGAAAGCATCTTCAAAACGGCGAAGTAGTCGCACTTTTTCCGGAAGGACACATCAGCTACAACGGACAAATCAATGAATTTCAAAAAGGCTTCGAGCTTGTTATAAAAGATTTATCCGATATTGCCGTCGTGCCGTTTTATCTACGCGGACTTTGGGGTTCGAGCTTTTCGCGCGCTAGCGAATATTACAAAGAGCTAACAAAAAAACGCGGCAAAAGAGAGATTATCGTCGCTTTTGGAAAGCCTATTTACGGCTTTATCGATGCGGTAGCAATGAAGCAAAAAGTTATCGAGCTATCGTTTTCGTCGTGGAGAAATTTCATCTCAAAGCAAGCCCCGCTTACTCATCACTGGCTAGATTCCGCCAAATCAAATTTGTTTAAAGAGTGCGCACGCGATAGCTTTAACGTAAATTTAAACAATTTAAAATTTATAACCGCGGTTTTGGTTTTTGCCAAGATTATGCGTGAAGTCTTTAAAAAACAAGAGCGCATAGGCGTGCTTTTACCAAGTTCGTCAATTGGGGCGATTATCAATATGGCGCTTTTGGCAATCGGAAAGATTCCGATAAATATAAACTATACTTTGAGCGAAAAAACGATGGAAGCCGCCTTAAGAAAGGCTGAAATTTCAAGCGTAATAACGTCTGAAAAATTCCTTGATAAGCTTAGTTCAAAGGGCTTTGATTTTAAAAATTTACTCACTCATAAAGCGGTTTTTGCCGAAGATTTGGCTAAACGAGTATCTAAATTTTCAAGGTTTCGCTCGCTTTTAACGGCATTTTTTGCGCCTGCACGGCTCATTCGCGCTATGTATTTTGAAGAGAGGGGATTGCAAGATACGGCAACGATACTTTTTAGCAGCGGCAGCGAAGGCGAGCCAAAGGGCATAGAGCTGACGCATGAAAATTTACTAACGAATATCAAACAAATCAGCGAGCTTTTAAATTTCAGAAAAGACGATGTGATTTTAAATTCGCTTCCGATCTTTCACTCGTTCGGACTTACGGTAACGACGCTTTTACCGCTAGTCGAAGGTGTTAAAATGGTAAGTGCGCCCGATCCTACGGATGGTGCGGAAATAGGCAAAATGGCCGCCAGAAACGGCGCGACCATACTCTTTGGCACATCGACGTTTTTTAGACTTTACGCTAAAAATAAAAAACTTCATCCGCTCATGTTTCAAAGCGTGCGTATGGTGATAGCCGGAGCCGAAAAGCTAAAAAATGAGGTAAAAGACGCATTTAAGATGAAATTCGGGCTTGAAATTTATGAAGGATACGGTGCGACCGAAACCGCACCCGTAGTGTCCGTGAATATGCCGAATATACTTGAAAAAGAGAGCTTAAAAGAGCTGGTATTCAGCAAAATCGGCTCGGTTGGTATGCCGCTACCCGGCACTATCGTAAAAATCGTGGCTCCGGATACGCTTGAAGAGCTAAAAACAGGCGAAGACGGACTAATAATAATAGGCGGCGGACAGGTAATGAAAGGTTATCTGAACGATGAAGCGAAGACGGCTGAAGTTATTGCGGAAATTGACGGCGTGCGCTACTACAAAACAGGCGATAAGGGTCATATGGACGAGCAAGGATTCGTCGTGATAATAGATCGCTATTCACGTTTTGCAAAAATCGGCGGCGAGATGATAAGTTTAGGAAGCGTCGAAGAGGAGATTGCTAAGGTCTTTGGCGAAGAAGCGGCATTTACGGCGGTCAATGTGCCTGATGAAAAAAAGGGCGAAAGCGTCGCATTGCTTGTGAAAAGCGAATTGGGACTGGATGAGCTTAGCGCGAAATTAAAGGGATCAAATTTAGCCCCGATTATGATGCCTTCGCTTTTATTTGCAGTTGATGAAATCCCTATGCTTGCAAGCGGAAAGGTCGATTTTAAGGGAGCAAAGGCATTGGCGTTAAATTTAATGCAAGGTGGAGTCAATGACGACAATTGACATTCATACGCATTTATTAAGCTCAAAAGTAAGCTTTGATCGTGCATTTGATAAATTTGCGATTAAATTTTTCGCTAAAAAATTTGGACTTGAGCCCAAAGAGCTTTTTAAAAACCCGTATGAAAGCTACGTAAAAGCTCTCATAAATAATACCAAAACATCGCGATATATCGATAATATCGTGATTTTCGGAGTCGATGCAAAGGTAAATGCGCAAGGTGAAATTTTACATATTGACAAAACCGTCTGCGCTTCAAACGACGATGTTCTTAAAATTTATGAGACGAATAAGGATGAGATAATCCCGTTTTTTTCGATCAATCCGTTGCGTCCTAACGCGCTTGATTTGATTGATTATTACTATGAAAAAGGCTTTAAGGGAGCTAAATTTTTGCAAAATTATTGGGAAGTCGATACGACGCAAGATAGATTTACGCCGTATTTTGAGAAATTAAAAAAGCTCAACTTACCGCTCATAATTCACGTCGGCAACGAAAATACCATAAGCTCAAAACGCGAATTTGAAAGCATAAAAATGCTTTTTAATCCCGTGCAAATCGGTGTAAATACCATATGCGCGCATATGGCGATAAGATATGACGGAGCGCACCCGTTTCATGCCGTTTCGCGCAATCCCAAACACTTTGGCGACGAGTATTTCAAGCTTCTTGAACTCTTAGAAAGGCACGCAAATTTATACGCCGATATTTCTGCAATCCTTACGCCCGCACGCGCCAGAGCTTTGCGCCATTTAAGCGGGCAAGGACAAATTCACGGCAAGCTACTTTATGGCTCGGACTTTCCCGTGCCGTATTCGCTTATATTAAATTCATACGATTTAAAATTAAAAAAGCGATTCGAGCTAAACCGCATACAAAATCCATTCGATAGGGGCGTGAGTGCGGTGATGGAATATTTTGGAGCGGATAATCAAATTTGGAGCAATCATAAAAAGATTTTGGATGAGTAACGTGAAATTAATATTAGGCATATTATCCTTATTTGTAATTATATTGCTAAACGG
>JAJQAF010000309.1 GCA_021203945.1 Campylobacter sp. | reverse complement strand
CTTGCAATGCAGTAAAGTCGTATGTAAAGACTCTAATCTATTTTTCGAAATTATAGATTTTATCGCAGGCATCGTAGCTCTCGTTCTCGTTTAAATTTCACCATGCCGAGCACCAACTAATAATCATTATAGCCAAAATGCGCAACAAATCAGCCTTTTTCACGTTATCTCCTTTAAATTCAGCCTAAATCGGCACACTATTTACTAAAGCCGTTTGGTCGCAAAAGTATCTTTAAAGCCGCCCTCGCCCTTGAGGCTTTTTGCGCTATGGCTTCAAGCTCACCCTCGCTAAGCGAAGTTTTATAATACGTTGCAATCCGTCCTTGCTCCATAAGATCAAATGTCGATTTATAAGGCGCCAAGCATTGTTTGAGCCTATTTATCTCTTGATTATAGGATTTTCTAAACCAGCTACTGTAAAGCGACGGATTGCCAACTACATATTTCTTGTCGGTAACATAAAAGCATGAGACAGGCAACATCTCTCTTGGATCGGCTAAAATTTTACTAAATTCATCCGTATAAGTCATCTTTTTGTTTTGATAAGTTAGTAAAGCAGAATCATAAAATCCTGTAAGAAATTTTATAATACCTCTCACTCTTAAATGCCCACAGCCTTGAAATGAGTATCCGCTATCATCTAGATTCTTTGTTGCTTTCCAGAATTTATCATACTCAGCTCGACTTACCTCGCCATTTTTTATCGTATTTATTAGTGCAGAGACAAAATCAGCATCAGCCTGAGCTAACTCGCCTAAATTTTTATTTTCATATTTGTCGTATCCGTAAAATACGCCGTCCACGTCCGCTAACGGGCGACAATATCTATCAAGCTCCTCTTGCGTCAAAGTAGGCTCATTAACCGCAGTGCATCCTCCCGATAGAAATGCAACCGCCGAATTAAGCAAAATTTTACCTTTTGGCATCTTTGCATCCTTTTGAATTTAGTATGCCGAATTTACGGCATACTTTTAAAATTTAGATCTTTTTATACGGTGCCTGCCCTACTTCGTAGAAGCTGTTGCCTTCGCAATCGATCGCTACGATAGCGGGGAAATCCTCCACGGTTAGGCGTGCAACGGCTTCAGCTCCGAGCTCCGGGTATGCCAAGACCTCGTATTTTTTGATACTTCGGCTAATGAGCGCGCCAGCGCCGCCGATAGCGACCATATATACGCAGCCTGATTTTTTCATTGCTTCTACGACCGCTTCGCTTCGATAGCCCTTGCCGATCATGCCGTTAATGCCTACTTCGTTTATCATCGTAGGAGTGTATTTATCCATGCGTCCGCTAGTAGTAGGACCTGCCGCACCGATAGCTTGACCCGGTTTTGCAGGCGTCGGTCCTAGATAATAAATCGTCTCGCCGGCTAAATTTACCGGTAATTTCTCGCCGCGAGCCAAAGTTTCGGTAAGCGCTTTATGAGCGGCGTCGCGAGCTGCTATGATAGTGCCGCTGATTAGGACGTTATCGCCCGCTTTTAGACTTTTGGCTATGTTTTTATCAAAAGGTGCGGTGATTTTTTTAACTTCTGACATAATTTCCTCCTTATAGTTGCGCGTCTGCATGGCGAGCGGCGTGGCAGTTGATATTTACGGCAACCGGAAGCCCCGCGATATGGGTAGGATACCATTCGACATTTACTTTAACGGCGGTGTTTATACCTCCAAGTCCTTGCGGCCCTACGCCCGTTTGGCACGCCATTTCTAATAGCTCGTCTTCTAGTTTGGCGTAGCGTTCGTCGGAGTTGCGACTATCGATTGAACGAACTGCCGCTTGCTTAGCAAGGAGCGCCGCTTTATCCATAGTTCCGCCGATTCCTACGCCGATTACCATCGGAGGACAGGCGTTTGGTCCTGCGTATTTTACGGCTTCTAAAAATACCTTTTTAACGCCTTCTATCCCGTCAGCCGGCACCAGCATTTTTAACACGGATTTGTTTTCGCTACCAAAGCCCTTCGGCGCGACCTTGATTTTAAGCCTATCGCCCGGAACTATTCGCACGTTAATAACGGCAGGCGTATTGTTTGTGGTATTTTTACGCTCGAAAAGAGGCTCTGCTACGACCGATTTTCTTAGATAGTTATCCGTATAACCGTTTTTAACGCCCTCGTTTATGGCGTCCTCTAAATAACCGCCTTCGATATGCACATCCTGACCGAGTTCGACAAATACGACCGTCATACCCGTATCTTGACAGATCGGTGCGGTGCCGCTCGCCGCTAAATCGGCATTTTGTAAAAGCTTACCTAAAATGTCCTTGCCGATAGGCGACGTTTCACTTTTTTGCGCCTTTTCAAATGCGGCGCGCATATCGGGCGTAACCTCGTAACAGGCTTTCCTGCATAGCTCGGCGACGATCTTTGTAATCTGTTTGGTTTGGATCGTTCTCATCTTTCCTCCTTAGATTGGAATTTTTTAATTATATCTTTTATATAAAAAAATTAAGATTAAAATTACAATTCTACTCAACAGCATCGTTTTTAATACGTTTTTTAAGCAGATTAATAAAATTTAAAATACAAACATATATAATTAGCCCAAGCAGTCAAAGGAAAAAGTATGAACAAAATCATTGCAATAACGCTTAGCGTCGCGTTTGCACTTCATGCCGCGGCGGCGGAAAAGACGTATAAGCTTAAATTCGCCACGACATACGAAACAAACGTCCCCGTCTTGGGCGAAGCGCCTAAAAAATTTAAAGAAATAGTCGAAGCTATGAGCAACGGACGTATCGAAGTTCGCATAGATTATCCGTCTAAGCATAAGGCTCAGTTTGCGATCTTGGATATGGTAAAAAGCGGGCAATACGATATCGGATATACGGCGGGATATTTTTACAAGGGCAAAGACGCAAAGCTTATGCTGTTTACGACCGTTCCGTTCGGTATGAATTCCTCCGAGCAGCATGCGTGGTATGACTACGGCGGCGGCAAGGAGTTGGCAAGAAAAATTTACGGCGCACACAATATCGTGCCGTTTAACGGCGGAAATTTCGGTATGCAAATGGGCGGTTGGTTTAAAAAAGAGATAAAAACCGTAGATGATTTAAAGGGGATAAAATTCCGTATTCCCGGGCTTGGCGGCGAGATAATGGCAAAGGTCGGCGCAAATATAAACACGATACCTATAGGCGAGCTTTATATGGCGCTTGAGATGAATACGATAGACGCCGTAGAGTGGGTCGCGCCCGCGATAGATATAAATTTCGGCTTTGAAAAAGTGGCTAAATTTTATTACACCGGCTGGCAAGAACCCGCAAGCGAAAACGAATTTTATATAAATAAAAAGCTTTGGGAGAGCTTGCCTAAAGATCTGCAAAGTATAATCGAAAATGCTACGAAAGTCGTTGCAAACGATGTTTATAATGCGGCGTATTATCAGAATTCAATCACTCTTGATAAGATAACAAAAGAGTATCCCGACGTCAAAATCCTATCGTTTTCACCTGAAATTTTAAACGCTTTGAGAAAAGCTACAGATGAAATTTTAGACGAGCTTAGCGCAAAAGATAGCGAATTTAAAGAAATTTTAGATTCTCAAAGAAGCTTTATGAAAATCAGCAGAAAATGGACTGAAATTTCAGATTATACATATATAAAAAGGGCGGTTTAATAAATATTATTTTGTAGTGTGAGATTTATTAAAGCCGTAAATTCAACTTAAAGACGGCAGGCTA
>JAJQAF010000188.1 GCA_021203945.1 Campylobacter sp. | reverse complement strand
AATCCCCAAAAACCGGGCTGAATTTTAAAAAATTCCTTATTCGTCTGAACAATACGACGTATCGTAGCAAACGGAGTTTTTGTCCCCCAAGAGCTAACGTCTGTTAGTTTATAAAGTTGCGAAAGGGTCGCCGTCTGACCGTTTTGCTTCATCGCATCGATAATATAATCTTTTTGCGTCATTTTAGTTATCCGATTTTTTATATAAAATCTCTGCAATTTTATAATGCGTATTTGTTTTTTGCGACAAACCTAAAAAATCGTTAAATTTCGTTAAATTTACTTTCATTAAAATCCTAAAAATTAATTTTTCACTCTTGTTTTGCCGCGAGTTTTAAACATAAGGTCTATAAAATTCTAGGCATTCAAAAATTTAAAATGTATTCGTAATCTTACACGTTTATTGTTTATTTTTTGCTTCAACGGCGATTTTTTCGTAAAATTTTACCCCGTTCCCACCCTCATCGCTATAAATCAGTATGTGGTAATAACATTGCGCTTTAACGTTACGCTTATAATATTGATGAGAGCAATCCTAAGATTTCGCAACCTCTCCTATCGCGTAAGTATATTTTAAGCATCCATACTCGCCTTTAAGCGACTACCTCTAAAACTATTCTACAAGTTCGATTTGCCAATTTGCTTCTTGAAGCCGCGTATCTATCTGTCTTATCGTTTTTGAAAGCGTGTCAAGCTCTTTTTGCAAGGCGCTTACGTCAATCGTGCTTAAAATTTTAATCTCTTTATTTGAATACAAATCTACTTTCTGACTAGCCGTTTGCAAAAACTGCCTTAGTATCCCGACCTTTAAAATAAGAGCGTCTTTTTTGGCGATAAGAGCCGATAAAGTTACGCCGTCTATGCTTTGGCTCGCATTCGTCGCGTTTATCTTGACTATCAAATCTTCGAATTCACTCAAATTTCTATCAAGCTCTGCCAAAAGCTCTCGCGGATCTTCCGCAGGAGTATCGTTTTCTTGGACTTTTGCATTATCGTTTAATCTAACTCTAAGCTGCTCAATCCGCTTTTTCGTATCGGCTCTTAGTATAAGAGCTTTTGCTAATTTCATAACCTATCCTTTAAAATTTATTTAAAACACTATTTTTTAAATATAAAATATACCTCTAAAATCAAAAACGCAAAGCCTGTTACGTGATTTAGCCTAAAAGTTTCCGTCTTAAAAACCAAAATCGTAAAAATTCTAAGCGTGATAATTCTTGTATCGCTTTTAGTCGCCATAAATCAAACGCGCTGCCGTTTCTAACGTAATCTATGCGATTTGCCGGCATTTGCAGGCAATACTCGAAAAATGCTATCGTCCAGCTTATCATTATAACCCAAAAGCATAATAACGTTATTTAAAAATTTCAAATGCCCGTACCAAGCTAACGTCATAAAGATGTTTGATAAGATTAACAACACGATTGTAAAAATAGCGTTTGACATCAACTAGGACTTTTATAAATTATTGATTTTAAAATTTCCAAAATCGGAAAAAAGGTACTTGAAGCGGGCGTAAAAATTTCCGAGCTAATCACAACGCCATCAATCAAGCGATAATTATCTTTAAATTTAGCCAAAGATGCAAAATTCGTCCGTTTTATCAGATACGATAACGGATGTAAAACACATATAAACTCAGGCTTTAAAACTTCGTAAGAACGCATAAAAGATATTCCCAAATCCCTATGCATCAAATTTTTATCTACTGCATATAGCTCTTTGTCGTTATAAGGCGGATTGCCGATTATTACGAGCTTGTCGTTTTGCGATAGGGCGAATTTTTCTCTGCTTAAATTTAAAAGCGAGTTAGTTTGAAAAATGCGTGCTTTACTAGAAACTTTTTTAAGTGCCCCTTCATCTATATCCGCACCTATATAATCTAAATCCTTAATAAAGAAATCGCCGTATCCGCAGCTACTGTCAAGTAGCTTAAAATCGCTTAAATTTACATATTTTTCAAGCATATCGTAAGCGATATTTACTATAAATTTTGGCGTATAATAGCTTCCTAAATTTATAGTTTGCGTCCTATTTAAATGAGTTTGACCCATTATTTTTATCCAAACACCCTATCAAAAATCCTATCCACGTTTTTCGTGTAATAGCCGTAATCAAAGCATGCTTTTATTTCGTCCTTGCTAAGCGATCTGTTTAGCTCCTCATCATTGAGTAAATTTTGTAAAAACAAGCTATGACCTTGCTCGTCTATCGCTTTTTTGCCCTCTTGCAAGTCCGCCCAAACCTTCATCGCATTTGCTTGCACGATTTTGTAAGCGTCTTCGCGTGAAATTCCGCGCTTTGGAAGCTCCAAAAGCACGCGCCCGGAAAATACGAGCCCGCCGGTTAAATTTAAATTTTTCATCATATTTTCGGGATATACTAAAAGTTTTTCAATCAAATTTGTCAAGCGATTTAGCATAAAATCCGCCGTTATAAAGCCGTCAGGCAAGATAAATCTCTCAACCGAGCTATGGCTTATATCGCGTTCGTGCCAAAGAGCGACGTCCTCTAAAGCAGGGATTACGTAGCTTCTTATCATCCGGCAAAGCCCGGTAACATTTTCGCTTAGCACCGGGTTTCGCTTGTGCGGCATCGCGGAACTACCTTTTTGACCGGGGCTAAAATACTCCTCGCACTCATAAACTTCGGTGCGTTGATAGTGGCGGATCGCAACGGCGATTTTCTCGCAGCTAGAAGCCAAAATCGCAAGTGCGCTCATCACCTGTGCGTAGCGGTCTCGCTGGATGATTTGATTTGACGCGGCAGCCGGGCTAAGTCCTAGTTCTTTGCAAGTAAGCTCTTCAAATTCAAGCGGAGCGTGGGCAAAATTTCCCATAGCGCCGCTAATCTTGCCGTGGCTAATAGTCTTTTGCGCGTGTTTTATCAAATCCAGAGAGCGGTTTATCTCGTCATACCAAACGGCTAAAACCAGTCCGAAAGTTATCGGCTCGCCGTGGATTCCGTGACTGCGTCCGACCATCAGCGTGTTTTTATGCTCCATCGCCCTTGATTTTATCGCTTGCAGTAAATTTTGCACGTCCTTTATGATGAGCTCAAGGCTATCTTTGATCTGAAGCGCCACGGCAGTATCGATACAATCGCTACTAGTCATTCCGTAATGCACGAAGCGACTCTCTTCGCCCAAGCTCTCGCTAACGCTTGTCAAAAATGCGATAACGTCGTGCTTTGTTGTCTTTTCTATCTCATCTATACGTGCTACGTCAAATTTGGCGTTTTTGCAGATCTTTTCGCAGTCCTCATCACCGATAAAACCTAATTTATTCCACGCTTTTACGGCGGCCAGTTCTACTTTTAGCCAAGCGTCGTATTTAGCCTGTTGCGTCCATTTTTCGCTCATCTCTTTTCGCGCGTATCTCTCTACCATATTTAGCCTTTTTTATGGATATTTTTGTATAATTTTTAAGAAAATGATTATACAAAACTTGCCCTGAAAGGGCGGTTAAGAGTGCTAAATTTGAACTTAAATTTAAAGACTAGGAGAGTAAAATTTGCCATATGTAAATAAATTTATCGCCCGTTCAAACTCGCAAAGAGCTTATGAAATTTTGATAAATTTTGGATTTAGCATGCGTGAAGCCCAACGTTTTATAGACAAAAGCAGGTTGCTTTGCGACGGAATGGTCGTAAGCGAAAAAAACGCCATTTTAAACGGAGAAGTTTATCTTATAG
>JAJQAF010000264.1 GCA_021203945.1 Campylobacter sp. | reverse complement strand
TTCCAGTTGAATTTTAAGCGCATTTATAACCTCTTGCTTCACGTCGATGTCCTCTTTTTCGTAGCCGTTTTTCATCTGTTCGTAGTTTGCGTTTTGCAGTGCTAAATTTGCCTTTGCATTTTCGTAATTTGCCTGCGAATTTATATAAACCTCTTGCGAAGTTGCGCTTTTCTTGATTAACTCGCTTTGACGTTTGTAGGTGTTCTCCGCCGATTTTAACGTAGCGCGAGCCACTTCCACGCTGGCCTTGGCTTGATCGATCTGCTCGCTTCTATAGCCCTTTTTAAGCTTTGCCAAATTCGCCTCTTGCTGTGCGATCTGACTTGTCAAATTTAAAATGGTATTGTTAAGATACGAACTCTCCATAAAAACCAGCTCTTCGCCCTTTTTGACGGCTTGTCCCTCGCGTTTTGCGATACGCTCGATCTGCCCTAAAAAGCGAAATGATAAATTTACCACTTTGGTATCAACATTGCCGTAAAACTCCATTTCGCCGCTATTATGCTCCATGTATTTTAGGTAGGTAGCATAAAAACCCGCACCGAGTGCAAAAATCAAAACTAAAAATATAATTTTTTTCATTTTAACCCTTTTTTGTAAGAATTTTATCATAGGTTTTCTTAACAGATTGTAATTTATTTAACATAAATTTTGCAATTTTAAATTATAATCTCCAAATTTATAAAATTTAAGGATTTAGAATGCGTAAAATTGCGATTTTATTGCTGTTTTGCTCTTTGTTTGCGCTCAACGTAAATGCCGATAAAGAGCAAACACATGTGGATAATCACCCAAAAAGCGAGAGTAAGGCTATCTTTGATGAGGCTAAAACGGCTTACGACAAGGGCGATTTTATAACGGCGAAAGAGGGCTTTTTGAAAGCCGATAAAATGGGACATTTCAAAGCTAAACGCTACCTTGCCTTAATGCTTTTAAACGCACAAGGCGAGCAAAAAGATGAAAAAGGAGCTTTTGAGGCTTTTAAGGAGGCGGCAGAAAACGGTGATATAACAAGTATGTTTTATTTGGGCAGGTGCTATGAAAACGGCATAGGCGTAGAGTCAAATTTACAAAGTGCGATAGAGTGGTATAAAAAGGGTGCGGTGCGTGGCGATCACGTTAGCGATGACGCAAGAGAAGCGTTAAAAAGGTTAGGAGTTAAACAATGAAATTTAAAGGTTTTTTGATGATGGCGGCAGCGATTTTGGCACAAAATTTAAGCGGAGGAATTTTAGAGGCGGTAGCGATTAGTAAGCCCACGGCTTGGGGTCAGAAGGTAGATGCGGTTGAGCTAAGATATAGCGATTTGCCAAGTGCGGTTGAAGTTAAAAATTTTAGCGTTTACGGGCGAAAAATTTTAAATGCCGACATCGCGCCAAGCCTTGCGTTTGACGGTGAAAAAGCGGTGATTTTAAAGCTTGATATAAACGACGAGAATGCCGACGTAACCTATCAAAAGGCTAGACGCGAACCAAGCGTTGAGCGCGATTTTAGTGTGATAGACGTATCGCAAAACGATGAGCTGAAAGGACAAAACGGCAAAGTCATAGAAAAAAGTAACGTTAAAATTTCAAGGCTTAAGCACCTGCTTGCCGATGATTTTAAACAGCTTGAATTTACCGCTAAAAACGGCACAAAAATAGTTTATAATCTTTTCATACCAAAAAATTACGATAAAAATCAAAAATATCCGCTTGTGATGTTTATCCACGATGCGGGAAGCACGAATACAAATCCTAAAAATACGCTTTATCAAGGCAATGGAGCAACTACGTGGGCTAGCGATGAATGGCAGGCAAAACATGCAAGTTTCGTGCTGGCTCCGCAGTTTGATCACAAAATAGTAAATGACAGCTCCGATGATCCTGCTGATTTGCCGGCTATTTATGAGCTTTTACAGGCTTTAAGCGGCGAGTATAACATAGATACCAATCGCCTTTACACCACAGGACAAAGCGGCGGAGCGATGATGAGTATAGCCCTAAATATCGCATATCCAAAGCTTTTTGCGGCAAGCTTTATCGTAGCCGGTCAGTGGGACGCGCAAAAATGCATACCTATGGCGAAGACAAGGCAGTTTATACTGGTCTCAAACGACGATGCAAAGGCATTTCCCGGACAAAATGCAATCACGGGCGAGCTTGAAAAAAACGGTGCAAAAATAGCTAGGGCGACGCTAAACGACGGAAGCGATATAAATGCGATGAACGCTGAAATTGCCACACTTCTAAGCAACAATGCAAATATCTACTACGCTGTGATAAAAAGCGGCACATTGCCGGATCAAAAGAGCGATCCGAGTAGCCGCGGAGCCGCTCATATGGGAACATGGAAGGTCGCTTATGAGCTTAGCGGCGTAAAAGAGTGGCTGTTTTCGCAGGTAAAAAAGTAGGATAAATAAGGCTTAATTTCCTTGTAAATTTTAGTATGCCGATTTTGCGATATTTTATCAAAAATCGGCATAGTTTGATTTGGCTCAATAAAATTTTAGGCGACTATCGCTAGTATTTTGTCGCTATATTTTAAAAAAATTCGTCTGTCTATTTGCATAATGCGCCTACTTTTTGCGGTTAATAAAATTTGGCTCTGTTTAATAGAGTATTACTAAAAGATTTAACGCCACTTTTTAATAAATTTAATCGGTAAATATATGAGTGCAAACCGCAACATTATTTTATATACAAGCTTTTAAATTTAATCGGCATAAATTTATATGGCAGAGCGTCTAATTATGTAAAATAGGCAATTGCTAAGACAAACGACATTAAGTTTGATAAGCAAAACAATTATGCGACAGAGACTAAATTTTATTTAGTCGTTGCGAGCAAAATCTGAAAAATTTACGGATTGCTTCACAAGCAAGGCAAGGGCAATAGAAGCTAATGACTTTTTCAAAGCAGAGCCTAAAATTTAAGCTACGGTATAAATTTAATCTCAGGCGCAGCGTCAAATAATTGCGTAAGCTCGCATGCTACGTATTTTTCGAAAAGCTTGCTTTTAGGTAGGCGCTAGCATTTTACGCCGTCAAATCCGCAAAGAGCCCAAATGTCTTCGTTTACGAACCAAAAGCTCTTTTTATTTTACGCCATTTACGATCTTAAAAACGGCTCTTTATATTTCGTATAAACTCTCGCCGCTTCGCCTCTACTTTCATTTTTTTAACAATGTTTTCAAAACAACAACGATAGAGAAATTTAATATTTTTAAAGAGCCAAGAAAAAAGCAAATGGATGATATAAAGGTAAATCCCATGAAATTTCACTTCCAAAACGAGGTTTATATCTTGATTAAAAATTTTAGTTAGCGGCGAAGGGATAAGCAGGATACCGCTATATGACTTTTGTAAAAGCAAGCAGCGTATCGTAAATATAGCTATCGCTGCAGCATAAACGACAAGCGACATTAATGTAAAATTAATAGCTATCTATGCTTAGATATTCGTCTTTGTGGCACTGATAGAAGATATCGAATTTAAGCGTCTTGACAGTAGGATTTTAGAATTTTTACGCTCTTTTGATATGGACGAAATAACGATCAAAATAAGCCTGATAAAGTAAGCTTAATCCACGTATTCGCGCTCTTTATCGTGCTTTTTACCGATGTCTTTTAGGCGATCGTCTTGTGAAAAATAGAGCACGTCAACAACCCAAATAAGCAATTTAAAGCCGACTATGCTTAGCATCACGATTATTTTTT
>JAJQAF010000175.1 GCA_021203945.1 Campylobacter sp. | reverse complement strand
ATATCGTCTAAAGGATATGATCAAAAAAATTCAAATTAAAAAAGTAAAGCCGTTGCCGCCTATCGCACAGTAAAATATAGTCTCATTCATATTTATCCTTATTTTTGGCGATATTTTAGCATTTTAAGATGATTTTGAAGTAAAAAAGAGATTAGCGCTCCAAGAGAGCGGAGCGCTAATTATTAGCTTTTAAACTGATTTAGTTTGTCGTTTAGGCTTTCGACCTGCTTATTTAGCATACCCGAAGCCATAGATATTTCTTCGACACTTCTTGTGTTTTCGGCGGATAATTTATTGACGTTCGTAAAACTCTTTATCGTGCTTTCTATGGACGCACCCATTTGTTTAACTTCATCAACCGCTAAATTCGTCTTTGATATAGCCTCGTCAAGCAGCCTTGAAGTCTCTTCCACTTCGACTTGGGAATTGTTTGATTCGCTCGCAATATCGGCTATAAATCTAGAATTTTCGCTCATCATAGTCGAAGCGTCATTTACCGATTGGGTTATTAAATTTACCGTGTTGTTTATCTCGACGAGACTTTTTGAAGTCTTTTCGGCAAGCTGTCTGACCTCATCGGCTACGACGGCAAATCCGCGCCCGTGCTCGCCTGCACGTGCGGCTTCGATAGCGGCGTTTAGAGCGAGCAAATTCGTCTGATCGGCTATATCGTTTATTACCTTTAAAACTTCCTTAACCTCATCAGTGCTTTGAACTAAATTTTGTAATCTGTCCGATAGCTCATTTTCGGTCTGAGCGGCGTTATTTATGCCGCTAACGGTTTTTATGATATTTTCTTTTGTTTTTTGCAAGGTTTGACCGACGGATTTCAAATCGTTTATGGCTTCATTGGATTTTGCATTTGAACTTTGAGAAAGCAAAGTCATAGATTCGGCGTCTTTTGTAATGCCTTGAACGATCTTAAATTCATTCTCCACACGCGTTTTTATCTCACGCGAAGTTGCGCTGAGCTCTTCTGAAAGCGATGAATTTTCACTACTGCTACTCTTTGCTTCGTTTATTAAAACCCTGATTTTATCGATGAATTTATTCATATTTGAGCTGATTTTACCGATCTCATCATTTGAGCTAAAATTTAAGCGTTTAGTTAGATCGCCGTCGCCTACTGCCAAATCCTCCGAAAGCTCCATAAGTCTTACGATAGGACGGAAAAGCGCTTTTAACAAGACGGCTATGATAATAATCGCAAGCACGATGGTAATCATACCGACGAACGAAATAAACTCGGCATTTTTCTTATTTAACGCCAAAGCATCGTCAAGTTTCGCAGAAAAAAGAATAACCAAATCGGTTTGTGGAACAATAGAGTATGCTATCATTTTATTGTCGTCTTTAAATTTATAATAATATACTCCATCTTTATACGACTGTATATCAGACGTAAGATTTTTCAAAGTCAGATCGACATTTGTTATGTTCTTGCCTATCATATCCTTGTTGGGATGATATAAATACATACCGTTTTTATTTATAACGTTAAAGTATCCGTTGGCATCTTCAATATCCTTGCCCGCAATCATCTCTATAACTTCGTCAAGCGATATGTCCGCTGCGAGAACGCCGTTAAATTTCTCATCTTTTAGGATAGGGACGGCGAGTGTCGTAACGGCTTTTTTCGTGGCTTCGTCCATATAAAATTCCGTAGTTACCACCTCTCCTTTTTTATCCTCTTTCGCCTTAAGATACCAATCTCTGGTTCTGGCGTCATAGCCGCTATCCGGCTTCCAATCGTCGCTAAAATATACGTCGCCATTTTCAAACCCGTAATAAGCTGCGATAAATTTACCTTGTCCGGCGACGACTTTTGCGGATTTCATATTGTGATCTCCGTCATATTCGTCAAGTAGCTCTCTTGCTCCATAAATTATATGTTTTTTCAGATCAAACCACACTGCTATTTTCCTACTCACCTGTTTGGCTAGCACTTGAGCGTTGTTTTCTGCCATAGTCGTTATTATGCCTTTAGTTCCGTTGTAGCTAAGCGCTACAAGTATCGCTACGATCGCAGCGGAAAGGATAGAAATAGACACTATAACTTTTTGTCTAAAACCCATTTTTGCTCCTTATTTTTTAATTATTTTTGTATTATTTATTTTAACTTTAAATTTCTTTTATTTTCTTAAAGATATGTGAGAAATCAATGTTTTGAGTGATATGGTACAATTCATATTTATCAAAAATTTGCTTCTCTTTTTCTAAAACGATACAAGGGCATTTTAACCGATATAAATTTATTGATTTTACATTCTAAATTTTTGTCGGTAAATTTTCTTCCAAACAACATTTACGCTTCCAATATCGCTCCGTTACTAGCGTTGGTTACGAGTTTTTGATACTGTCTCAACCATCGTCCGTTTAGCTCTTTTTGCACGGGTTTAAATTCCGCCCTTCGGCGTGCTATCTGCGCGTCGTCCAAAAGCACGTTGATTTCGTATTTATCAACGTCTATGCTGATTATGTCGCCGTCTTTTAAAAGCCCGATCATTCCGCCTTCGGCTGCTTCCGGGCTTATGTGCCCGATACTTAAACCGCGTGTCGCGCCGCTAAATCTCCCGTCCGTTATCAATGCCACATCGGCACCCAGTCCGCGTCCCATGATTAGGCTTGTCGGGCTTAACATCTCCTGCATTCCGGGGCCGCCCTTAGGACCTTCGTAACGGATCACGACTACGTCGCCCTTATTTACCTTGCCGCTTGAGATCCCCGCGATCGCTTCGTCTTGGCTGTTAAAACAAACCGCCTTGCCTTTAAATTTACGTTCTCCTACGATGCCCGCCGTCTTTATCACGCAGCCTTGCTCGGCTAGATTTCCGAATAAAATCGCAAGTCCGCCGACTTTAGAATACGCATTTTCAATCTTATGAATGACCGCTTCGTCCCTTATATCGCTTAAATTTACTCGTTCGCCCAGAGTTTCGCCGCTGATCGTTAAATTTTCAAGGTGCAACATTCCGTTATCTCGGCGCGAAATTTCCTTGATGACCGCATTCAAACCGCACGCACGTCAGATGAGCTCCATATGAATATTCGGCAAACTAGGGCTGATTTTAGCGATATGAGCGATATTTCGGCTGATTTTATTAAGCTCTGAAATTTGCAAATCTACCCCCGCTTCGCGTGCGATTGCGAGCATATGAAGCACCGTGTTGCTGCTTCCGCCCATCGCCATATCGACTACTAGGGCGTTTCGGATAGCTTTTTCGTTCAGGATATTGCGGATTTTAAATTTTTCCTCAAGCGCGATTTCGCAAATTCTACGCCCCGCACGACGCACGAGCTCCTCACGCTCTTTGGTAAGCGCCAGTATCGTGCCGTTGCCGCTAAGCGCAATTCCCATCGCTTCGCATAGAGTATTCATAGAATTTGCGGTAAACATTCCACTGCAACTTCCTCCGCTCGGACAGGCGTTACACTCAATGTCTTTTAGCTGCTCCTCGCTTATCTCTTTGGTTTCAAATTTCCCGACCGCCTCAAATGCCGTCGCAAGGTCTATCGGCGTGCCGTCCTTTGTGTATCCCTTTCTCATCGGTCCGCCGCTAACAAATACGGTCGGCACATTGACCCTAAGCGCGCCCATAACCATTCCCGGCACGATTTTATCGCAGTTTGGCATACAAACGAGTGCGTCTAACTGATGAGCGTTCATCACGGTTTCTATGGAATTTGCGATTATTTCGCGGCTAGGCAA
>JAJQAF010000206.1 GCA_021203945.1 Campylobacter sp. | reverse complement strand
TTTCTACCTCGCTTCATAGCCGCAAAAATATCAAAATTTGATAGTAATTTTTCAAATCAGTCTGTGTAAAATTTTTAAAAAATTAGAATTGTAACGGCTCTTGAATGTGAAAAATTTCAAAATTAGAAGACGAATACGTATAAAGAAAGACTGTCCGCTTGCCATTGACGGTTTGGTTGATTACAAAGAATGTTGTTGCCATAGAATTTATACTATTCTTGGTATTTTATACTACGATGTGAACGCTCTCGTTAAGGATAAAATCGTTAAATTCCGTGCGTTTTTTACAGAGCAAAAATACTGTAAGAATAAATTCGCAAATGTCAGAAATCATAAATATTTATTGAATTTTACTTAAATATATAAGAGAAAATTTGTCCATATCTAGTTTAAAATTTTACTCGTTCAATATAGAAAGTAATTCTTTATTGTCTTTTGTTTTTAGCATCTTTGCATATAAAAATTTAAGCGCCTCAACGTCGTCCATCGTTGCGATTGCCGAACGGATCGCCCAAATCTTTTGAAGCTCGTCGGGTTTTTGCAGTAACTCTTCTTTGCGAGTTCCGGATTTTAGCACATTGATAGCAGGGTAAATTCTGCGGTCTGAGATATTGCGATCAAGCACTATTTCGCTATTGCCCGTGCCTTTAAACTCTTCAAATATCACCTCGTCCATTCGCGAGCCCGTATCGATTAAAGCGGTTGCGATGATCGTTAGGCTGCCGCCGAATTCGATATTTCTCGCCGCTCCGAAAAAGCGTTTAGGTTTATGTAGCGCATTCGCATCAACGCCGCCGGTTAGCACTTTGCCGCTAGGAGGGGTAACGGTATTATAAGCACGCGCCAGACGCGTAATACTATCAAGCAAGATTATAACGTCCTTGCCCATTTCGACAAGTCGTTTTGCCTTTTCGATGACAAGCTCGGCTACGCGAACGTGATTTAGCGCCGGCAGATCAAATGTGGAGCTAAAAACTTCGCCTTTTACGCAGCGCTGCATATCGGTTACCTCTTCGGGACGCTCATCAACCAAAAGCACCATCAAATGAGCCTCGGGATGATTTCTTGCAATGCCGTGAGCAAGCTCTTTCATAAGCTCGGTTTTACCGCTTCTGGGAGGTGCTACGATCAGCCCGCGCTGACCTTTGCCGATAGGCGTAAATAGATCAAGCACTCGCCCCGTAAGCCTCATCGGATCATATTCAAGATGAAGTTTTTCAGTCGGAAAAAGCGGGGTCAGATTGTCAAACAGCGGTCTTTCTTTGGCTTCTGCAAGCGGCATATAATTTACGGCTTCAATCTTAAGTAGAGCGTAGTATTTTTCCTGATCTTTGGGCTCGCGAACCTGTCCCGTTACGATGTCGCCGACACGAAGAGCGAATTTGCGAATTTGCGAATTTGAAACGTAAGCGTCGTTTGAACTGTCGCTTAAATTTGCGTCAACCGATCGCAAAAATCCGTATCCGTCGGGGACAATCTCTAAAATTCCTGTAAATAAGATAAATCCGCCTTGCTTAGTTTGAGTTTTTAAAATTTCAAATATCAAATCTTGACGACGAAATTCACGCGGATTTTCGACACCGACGCTATTTCCTATCGCAACAAGCTCTTCAAGACTAAGCAATCTTAGCTCTTCGATTTTGTGTCCGTCGACCGGTATATGAGTGCGAGTATTTTGGTATTTTTTAGTAGTTTTTGTGCTTTGCGAATTTGTATCCGCAACTTGATTCGGAGTATTTTCCATATATCCTCTTTAAAATTATGTAATAATTTGTAGATTTATATTTAAGTTTCAAAAAGAAGTTTTGAAGCCTGCATTTTATATAAATTTCGCTTTGATGTCAAGAAGACGCATTTTTATAATTTAGTTCAATTATGGACACGGTCTTATAAAAATAGACCTCCGATTTTGTAGCCTTAGAATAATCAACGCCGTTATTTATCGCATAAAAGATAGCGCCGAAAACATAAGGGTTATTTAAAGCAAAGCCTTGTTTGCACCATAAAAACGTCGTTATGCTATAATTACCTTTTTTATTTGAAAAGGAAAATCAAAATGATGGATTTTAAAGACGGCTCGCGCGAAAAGAAGATTATAAATACTGCGATCATCGGTATCGTTACGAATTTTATTTTAGCAAGCATTAAAATTTTCATCGCACTTGCGTCAAATTCGGTCGCGATCATTTCCGATGCGGTAAATAACATAAGCGATGCGTTTTCAAGCGTTATAACGATATTCGGCTCAAAACTCGCCTCTAAAATGCCAGATGAGGATCACCCTTACGGATACGGCAGAACCGAATACATCGGCGGTCTTGTGGTTTCGGTTATCGTGCTTATACTTGGATTTGAGTTTTTTAAAACATCCGTTAAAAACATCGTAACGCCGGTAGATACGACATTTACGGCTCCAATGTTAGCGATTTTGTTTATTGCGATTTTTATAAAATTCGCTATCGGATTTTATTATAAAAAGAGAGGAAATTTCACCAAATCAATCTCTCTTAAGGCTGTCGGTACCGCAGCTTTGGGAGACGGCATTATCGCGTGCGTTATTTTAATCTCGGCGGCGTTATCGTATTTTGCAGATATTGAGATAGACGGCTATGCGGGCGTTTTGGCATCGCTTTTTATTATTATAAACGGTATGATTTTGATAAAAGAAACCTTTGATAAGATCATCGGTCAGCGCGTGGAAAAGGAGATAAGCGATGAAATTTACGGCGCGGTAAATGCTTGCGAGATCGTGCACGGCTCGTATGATTTGATCTTGCATAACTACGGCACGCAGCGCTATACGGGCTCGATAAACGTTGAAATAGACGCGCATTTGCCCGTCGGTGAAATTTCGCAAAAGTTAAACGAGCTACAAATTAAAATTTATAAAGAGTATAGAATTTATCTTGTTTTCGGCGTTTATGGCGTAAATTTAGGTCAGACGCAGGCTAGAGATTGCATGAATAGCGCGCTCAGCGAATTTCAAAGCGTCAAAAGTATGCATGCGTTTTTTATCGATAGCGTTAAAAAGAGCGTGAGATTTGATGTGGTTGTCGATTTTAAAGAGCGAAATTTAAGCGAGCTTAGAGAACAAATCGAAAAAAAAGTAGGCGAAATTTTTCCGAATTATAAAATTTTTATCGTCATCGATAGAGAATTTTCTTAATATAATATTTATTTTTTATTATAAAGCTTTCTGTTAAAAAATAATTAAATTTTAATATTACCCGCAATATAATAATGCCAAGTCGTATTTTAATCTAAATTTTTAAGGAGATTATTATGAAAAAACAAAATTTATCCAGAAGGGATTTTGTTAAATTTAGCGCAATGGGTGCGGGCGCATTGGCTTTTAGCGGCACGAATTTAATGGCTGCCGTGAATGAAAAAGAGGTCAAATGGGACGAGGAATTTGACGTTGTTGTCATAGGTTCGGGCTTTGCGGGATTAAGTGCGGGCATAAAGGCGGCAAAAAGGGGATTGTCCGTCGCGATAATTGAAAAAATGGGCAGAATTGGCGGTAACTCCGTAGTAAATGGCGGAATTTTTGCGGTTCCAAATAGCGAGCTTCAAAAGAAAAACGGAGTAAAGGACTCAAAAGAGATATTTATAGGTGATTGCGTAAAAGCGGGGCTTGGACTAAATCACGTCGAACTTTTGTATGTCATAGCCGATAGAGCCGAGCAAAATTTTAATTTTACGGTTGAATGGGGTGCAAAATATCTT
>JAJQAF010000163.1 GCA_021203945.1 Campylobacter sp. | reverse complement strand
AGCACTCTATATAATCTAATAATATTTTTTAATCAAACTCTAAACAAAATTTTATAATATAGAGTAATAAAAATAACAAAGGAAAATTTTGTTAGGCAAAAAAGAGAAAAAGATAACCTCTTCCATAGGTCGATTTATATTTTTGTCTATTGCAACGCTCTCTTTAATCGCCGTTTTTATGCTTGAAATTTTAGACATCGGCTACGGATATTCAAGCTATAAAAACGAGCTAGAAAATATCAAAGAAAATCTAATCGTCAAAGAACAAGAAAATCTAAGAAGCGAAATTTATAAAATCGCCTATCAAATCGAGCAAAATTACCAAAACGAATACAAAAATTTTACCGATAACGTCAGGCAAAAGGCACTTGACGGACTAAAGTTAGCTAGCGATACGCGTTTTGCGAAAGACAAAGAGCAAGCGCTTAACGCCGTTAAAATTGAATTTGAAAATTTAGACGATAAAAACTATCTGGTTTATGACTATAAAAATAAGAATTTACTGGCGGGGATCGATAACGGCGTTCATATAGACTTACTCATCGATAACGCGCTTAATAAAAAAGCGACAACGACTCAAAGCAAGGCAAATAATAAAAACATCGTAAGTTATGCCGTAGCGTATGAGCCTTTGGATATAGTCGTTATTTACTCGGGCAATGTTGATGAATTTAATTTAAAATTTGTCGAAAAGACTAAAAAATTTATAAAGAATTTAGACCAAAACAGCAACAAATATCTATTTTTACTAGATAAACACACGAACAAAATTCTAGTATCGAACAATGCGTTTGAAAATAATCCGTATGTAAATTTAAATCAATATATAAATGAAACTTTAAGCCGCCTAACGGATATCGCCAAAAACGGTGCAAAAGAGGGATTTTTAACATACGAATGGAGTAAAAACGATGAAAGCGGGGGTGAAAAAACAAGCTTCGTAAAAGACGTAAGCGCGCTGGGACTCGTCGTGGGCAAGGGCGTATTTTTAGACGATATAGATAAGCTTGCAAGTATGCAACAACAGGATATTTTAAATCGACTTATATATAAAATCGCGATCTACGTATTTTATTTTTGCGTAATCGTTTTGTTGCTGTTAATGAGCGCAAAATATATTAAAGATATGTTTGATAATTCGATTTCAAAATTTAGCGATTTTTTTAAAGAATATAAAAACGGACGCGAGTATATTGCGATTAACGAGATAGAATTTATCGAGTTGCAAGCCGTCGCGCACAATATCAACGAGATAATCCGTGAAACGCGGCGCCTAAAATCCGAAAAACGGCAAAACGCACTACTTTTATCTCAATATATAGAGTCGATAGACGGCTATTCAGTCGTCTTAAAATTTGACGCCAAAAATACGATAACCTTTGTAAATAGCGCATTTTGCGAGCTTTTAGGCTTTGGTAGAAAAGAGCTAATCGGTAAATCAAACGAAATTTTACTAAATAAGGCTCTAAACTATGACAATTTAAAGCAAATTTCACAAAAATTATCCGCAAAACACGAATGGCATGGCGTGATCAAAACCTATAAAAAAGACGGTAGCGTCTGCTCGGTAAAAACCGGTATCATGCCTATATTTACCGACCAAGGCGAAATTTTGGAGTTTATCTGCATTTGCCAAGACATTACTTTGTTTTTAAAACAGCAAGAGAAATTGCAAAATCATTTGCAAGACCCTCTTACCAAGCTACCGAATCGACAGGTTTTAATAGACTGGCTAAAGCAGAGCGACGAGGGTATATTCGTAGCAAATTTCGATATTTTGAAATTTAAACAGATAAATGAATATTACGGCTTTGAAATGGGCGATCTGGTTTTAATCAAAGTCGCTAACGCCGTAAAAAGACTCGTCGAAAATAAAGATTTAGGGCTTTACCGCTTAAGCGATGATAATTTCGCGATTCTCGGCAAGCGATCAAAATACGATAAAAACAGCTTTATAAAATTTTGCAAACAGATTATCGAGTATTTTAAAACCGAGCCTTTGATTATAAAAAATAATAAATTTTATATCGAATTTGCATTCGGTATAACGTCGGATACACGCTTAATAACGGCGGAGATGGCGAAAGATTACGCAAAAGATACGAAAACGCCCATAGTAATTTTCGAAGAAAATAAAGACAAACTGATAAACAACGTAAATTTAACTCAAAATTTAAAAAGAGCCATAGAAGAAGACCGCATCGTCCTTTACAAACAAGCTATCGTAGATAACACGAGCAATCAAGTCGTAAAATACGAATGTTTAATACGTATGATAGACGAAGAAAGAAACGTCGTTTTACCGATAAATTTTTTAGGTATCGCTAAAAATTCCAACCTATATCAAAAGCTCACAAAAATCGTGATAGAAAAGTCTTTTCAACATTTTTCGAAAAATATTGACGAATTTAGCATAAATTTAGCTATCGAAGATATTTTGTCGTCTAAATTCTTGCAATTTTTTAAATCGAATTTGCAAAAATACGAAAATATAGGCAATCGTTTAACTATCGAAATAGTCGAAGACGAAGGCATAGAAAATTTTGATAAGATAAATTATTTTATCGACGAGATACGTAAATTCGGCTGCAAAGTCGCAATAGACGATTTTGGCACCGGATATTCAAATTTTGAATATCTAATGAAAATCAAGGCGGATTTTATCAAAATAGATGGCTCGATGATAGAACATATCGACGAAAACGAGCAATCTCGAAGGGTAGTGGAGCTAATAGTGGAATTTACGAAAAGATTCGGCATAAAGACTATCGCAGAATTCGTGCATTCAAATAATGTATTAAAAGCCGTGAATGCGATAGGCATAAACCAATCTCAAGGTTTTTATTTCGACCGACCGAAGCCTCTTGAAGCTTAATATGCTATAATCACGCCATGAAAACATTATACTTTCCGATATCGGCAATACTTCTTTCCGTTGCCGCATATTTTATGCCCGGCTTATTTGCCCCGTTTAAGGGCTTTATAGTTCCGCTTTTAATCGTAATCATGCTAAACATGGGAATGACGCTTACGCTTAAGGATTTTAAAGAAGTTTTCGTAAAAAAATACGCCCTGGCGCTCGGCGTGGCGCTTCAATTTATCGTAATGCCGCTTGCGGCGCTGGGTATATCGCTACTATTTAATCTGCAAAGAGAGCTGATGATAGGTATGATGTTAGTGGGAACTAGTGCGGGCGGAACGGCATCAAACGTCATAACATACTTAGCAAAAGGCGATTTGGCGTTATCGGTTAGTATGACGCTTTGCTCCACTCTGCTTTCTATCGTCCTTATGCCGTTTTTAACATGGCTTTATATAGGGCAAAAAGTGCCCGTTCCCGCCGTAGATATGTTAATCGATCTTGTTAAAATAACGCTCATACCGCTAAGTATCGGGATTTTCCTTAACACATTCGCTCATAAATTTATAACTAAGATAGAGCGCTCGCTCCCTATTGTTTCGATAGTGGCTATCATTTGTATTATTTCGATCGTCGTGGCGTTAAACCATCAAAATATCCAAAAAGTCGGCTTTATCGTAATAATCGCGGTTATTTTACATAATAGCGTCGGCTTATCGCTTGGATACGCGGGAGCAAAAATTTTCGGCTTTAGCGATAAGGTAGCAAAAACCATAGCCATTGAAGTGGGTATGCAAAATTCAGGTCTTAGCGATACTCTCGCGCCTAAATATATTTAGGTTCTTAGCGCTTTGCCCGGAGCCCTGTTTAGCAT
>JAJQAF010000118.1 GCA_021203945.1 Campylobacter sp. | reverse complement strand
GTCCAGTCCGTTTGGTTAAATTTTAGCGAATTTATTATCTCGCAGTTTAAATTATAGGCTAAATTTATCGAGTTTTCGATGCCGCTAAAATCGCCTGTCTCAAACAAAAATATGATGACTTCGCCGCCGTTTGCGTCCCTTATCGTTTCTCCGAGCGCACTCAAAAATTTATCTTGTAAATGCCTCAAATCAACCCGTTTCATCGATCAACCTCGCCTAAGATGATATTTGTGCTACCGATGATCGCGGCTACGTCGGCAATGTATTGCCCTTTTAATAAATCTTCGTAAATCGCGCAATGGCTAAAGCTGGGCGTACGAATTTTAAGGCGATACGGACTTGCTTCGCCTTGCGAATTTATGTAAATTCCAAGCTCGCCCTTCGGGGATTCGCTCGCAAAATAAATTTCGCCGCGGCGAGGTTTTACGCCTTGAGTAATTAATACGAAATGTTGCATGAGCGAGTAATTTTGGCTCATTATTTGCTCTTTTGACGGGCTTACATATTGCGGCGCGTCGGCTAAAATTTCACGCGGCGAAGTGTGATATAGCTTTTCGCATTGTCTTAAAATTTTGACGCACTCTTTCATCTCTTTCATATAAAGTAGGTATCTGGCGTAACAATCGCCCGCCGTAGCGTAAGGAACTTCAAAATCAAGCTCGTCGTAGATAAGATACGGCTGTTCCTTTCTGATGTCCCATTTAACGCCGCTAGCTCGTAGCATGATCCCGGAGCATCCGCTGCTTAGCGCGAGTTCTTTTGAGATAATGCCTACGTTTTCAAGGCGCATTTTCCAAATTCTGTTTTCTGTTAGCAAGTCTTCGTAAGTCTGAATGTCTTTTGGAAATTCGTCGCAAAATTTAAGCAACTCCTCAAGCCAACCTTGCGGTATATCTAGCGGCATACCGCCGATTCTGACTACGCTATGAGTTAGCCTTGCGCCGCAGTATTTTTCTATGAGATCAAGTATGTATTCGCGCTCTCTAAATGCGTATAAAAATACCGTCATAGCGCCTATATCAAGGGCGTGCGTGGCTAGAAACAAAAGGTGCGAGCTTATACGATTCAGCTCTAAAAGTATGACGCGAATGATTTTTGCGCGTCGCGGCACTTTAACGTCGCAAAGTCGCTCTACAGCCTCGCAAAACGCGTAATTGGTCGCCGTCGAAGCTATGTAATCCACACGATCGGTAACGGGGATAAATTCCTGATAGGTCATATTTTCCGCCATTTTTTCAATGCCTCTGTGCATAAAACCGACTTCAGGCATAGCACGCACGATCTTTTCGCCGTCTAACTCAAGCACGAGCTTTAGCTGCCCGTGCGCGCTTGGATGTTGCGGACCGAAATTTAATATCATCCTGCCGTCGTTTTGTTCAAATTGCATATTTTCAAAAAACGGAGTTAGACGATTTGCGGCTTGACTCACGGTCTTTCCTTTAAAATTTCGCTTTGGTTGCGTTTTATTTTTTTAACGAATTTTACGCCGCCGTCCTCTTGATATTCTTGTAAAATTTTATTCTCGTTCGGACTATCGCCGTTTGCGGTCTCGTGGAAAATTCTTGAGAAATTAAACGTATCTTTTTCGTCGATAAACGCCGGATCGCGATTTTCGGCGCCTATCTCGTCTCTACGTTCGCGACCGAAAATTTTATCAACCTCATACCATGCGGCAAATTCGTCGCCTTGTAAAGGATAGCTTTTTAAAAGCGGATGCGAATGCCAGTCGTCGGGCATAATCAAGCGTTTTAAATTCGGGTGTCCGCTTATAAAAACGCCGGACATATCATACATTTCGCGCTCCGCCCAGTTTGCGCTTTTATAAATTTCGCTAACGCTTTTTAACATTTTGCCTTGTTTGACGAAACATTTGACGCGCGCTCGTTTATTTTGCGATACGCTAAGAAGCTGATAAAACACTTCGTATCCGCCCGAGACGGCTAGAAAATCGATCGCGGCGACTTCGCTAAGCTGCTCGTAGCCGAAATTTTTTAAAAGTTCAAGCGTTTTTAAATTTTGCTCCGAATTTACGATGACTACCAGCTGTTCCAGCTCGACGTAGCCGTCTAAAATTTCAATATCGTTTCGTCTTAAAAATTTAACCTCTTCCTCAAAAATCGTGCCGTTCGTATCCTCTCTTTCGATCATCGGCGAGACGTAAAATCTATTGTCGTAATATTGTTTTTTTTGGGCGTTGTTTTTATCTTTATAGGTTCTCATATTTGTAACTTTTTAGGATTTTGCGCTCTAAACGCACTTTGTCTGCGGATCTTTTTTTGCAAGATCATGAGTGCGTATTGCAGCGTTTCGGGACGCGGCGCGCAGCCTGGTAGATAAATATCTACGGGGATTATGCGATCTACGCCTTGAACGGTTGAGTAAGTGTTGAACATTCCGCCCGTATTTGCGCAACTTCCCATCGAAATGACCCATTTGGGCTCCGGCATTTGATCGTAAAGACGGCGCGTAAATTCGGCATGCTTTTTGGTTAGAGTTCCGGCGATTATCATCACTTCGCTATGGCGCGGAGACGCCCTAAATATCGTGCCGAAACGGTCAAAATCGTATCTGCTGGCTCCGCTTGCCATCATCTCTATCGCGCAACACGCAAGCCCGTAGCTCAAAGCCCAAAGCGAGTTACTTCGTCCCCATTGCACAAGCTTATCGACAGTCGTTAAAACTATCGGCAAGCCGTTACGCGCGGCGTAGTTTATTTGATGCTTTGCCACTCAAATACCCCTTTTCTCCAAGCGTAAATAAAGCCGATCAGCAAAAGCGTTACGAAAAGTAACATCTCAATCAGCCCGAATACGCCCAGCAGTTTAAAATCCACTGCCCACGGATACATAAAAATCACCTCTACGTCAAATAAAATAAATAAAATTCCGTATAAAAAAAAGTGGATATTTATCTTATTGGGCTGTTTTACGGCTTGCGGTCCGCATTCATATACGCTTAGCTTTAGACGCTGGGTATTAGAATTTGCGAGCTTTTTACCTATGCGAGAGGATAGGTAGGTTATGAGGCTAAACGAGCAAGTCGCTAGAAATAAAATCACAAAAGCACCGAAATAAGGGCTTGTAAGCTGTAAACCGGACATAAAATTTACCTTTTTATTGACGTATTTAAGAATTTTACCTAATTAATATTGATATTAAATTAAATACATTTTGATAACGCATTTTAAAGCGTTTCGTGCGTAAAAACGAAAACTAAAATTTTAGATTTTACTCTTTTATTTTTTCGACCGCGTCTTTGCTCGTAATTTGTCGTTCGTTGCCTACAAGCTCTCGCAAGCTTGCGTCTTTTGCCAAGATTATGCGATCGGCTACGTCAAAATACGCATCATCATGGCTTATGGCTATTATAGTAACGCCGTTTTGCTTTAACATCGGTAAAATTTCGCGATAAAATACGCGTTTAAATATCGGGTCTTGATCCGCCGCCCATTCGTCAAGCATTAATAAATTTCGATTTTCCAATAACGCGATAAGCAGGCTAAGGCGCTTTCTTTGCCCTTGAGAAAGCGCCGTCGTGCTTAATCTATTTTGGATTATTTGGACTTTTAGATCTATTTCAAGTAGCTTTAAAAGCTCGTTTGCATCGTCTTCATTTGCGAATTTTCCGTCATTTGAAACAATTTGTGAAAATAGATAAAAATCTGAAAATATCGCGCTTACGTTTGATTGATAGCTTCGTAAATTTTCATCGTTTATCTCTACGCCGTCCAATAAAA
>JAJQAF010000080.1 GCA_021203945.1 Campylobacter sp. | reverse complement strand
GATTACATATAATTACTTAAAATAACATTAATCGTAAGAATATGCTAACTAAATGCAACTTTTTCATTTTTGACAAATTTATCAAAAATCCTTTTTATCGTTCTTTATGTCGTTGATAATTAGGTTTATGATGTATTGCGTGGTGTTTATTCCAAGTTCATCAGCCTTTTTATCTACTATTTCTTTTAACTTTGCACTCATTGTGAGCATTACACGTTGTGCCTGTTCTTTCTCATCTGCCATTTTTACTCCTTTGGGTTACCCATTCATTTAAAATTTGAATAGCTATTTTACCTATTTTTTCATAATCTTTTTTATCGTATGCTTTTATAAGCTCGTCTGCGTTGTGCCTTAGACAAGACACGCTTTTTAGGGTTAGTCTGCTTATTTAGATAAATAGCTACTGACATCCTTCAAGCATTGCCGCCAGCTCGCTCGCCAGCCAATAAGTGCCGCCGTTTTTATGCGACGATAGCTCAAATTTGTCGTTTTCTTGGTTGCTTATATCAAATAAAGTTAATTGTTGCGGTTTATTTTCTATCATAACTTATCCTTGTTATTAAAAACTAGCTCTATTTGGGCGTTTTGCGTGCTTGAGAGTATTTTTAAAGCTTGTTTTAGCCCTCTGATAGCCTCTATGTTAAGCGGTTGTGGTAACCAATCAGCTCCGCAATTAGGGCAATCGTGCATAAAAACTTGTTGCGTCTCAAACATAAAACCTAGTTCGGTTTTGCAAGTTAAGCATTTAAAACTTATGCCTTTGCAATCCTTGATATTAAATTTTTCATCTGCCATTATTTATCCTTACATTTTTTAAAATTTAAGTTGTAATGCGTTTTGAAGTTCAAGATAGCCGCTTTTAGGCTATCACTCCTTATAATAGCTCTTTAATCCCTTATCAAAACAATCTAAAATATCATCTTAAATTCAAGCGATTATACCAAAGTGCGGTTTAAATTATAATCTATCGCTTATGTGAGTATGGAGCTAGTTTTCTTTGCCTGCTTTTTTAGCTTGATATGCGTTTATTAATTGTGGGGTTATAGTTATGGCGGCTACTAAAATGCTGCCTAGCGCTACACTGATACCGCCCCGATAAAGTCCATAACCTGCCACGCCTAAACAAATAAAGATAGTAACATAGGATAGAATTTGTCCTATGAAAGCAAACTTCCTGTAATAAGGTAACTCTATTTTTCTAATATCTTGTTCGTTTTTTTCCAAATCAAGGATATTATCTTCGGTCTTATGTCTATGTGTTTGCTCTTTTTCTAAATATCTTTTAACAAAATCAGGGTCAAGATTTATAAGCGACGATAGTTCGTTCGGTATAACATTGACATTAAAATTCTGATATGTATTGCTGATATGAAAAGAGTTGTTTATCTCTTTAGGCTGATTGCTTTGGCTTTTTGTTAGCTTGTCTTTTGCCATATAACGCCTCTAAGTTTTCTTTTCGCTTTTTGGCGATACGGCTTGTTAGCTCACCATATTCATATCCGCCAAAGTCTTTAAAGCTAAGACCACCAAATGCATTTTTAAAGCCTAAAATGAAATACTTAACGGCTTTACTCATCTTGATAGCCTCCTTGTTTTAAAATATTATGGATACTAATAATATACTAAATAGCCTAAAGAATTACTAAAAGTGCGGTTTAAACTACAATCTACCCCACGCTTTCATAAAACTTCCACGCAGGAAGGCTCAAAGTTTGCACGGCGTTTATGCTCTGTCCGTCAAATTTAGAGTATCCCCACCACTCATTACGCTTTAGACAAAGTTTATAAAGCTCAAGTAGTTTTAAATAACTTTCTCGTCCTTGTTCTATTGCTACATTGTCAAGTTCGTAAAAGCCTACCATATAAGGCTTTTTAGTTTCAACGGCGATAAATAAAAAGTTATTAACCGTCTTGCCGTTTTGCCTTAGAATATCGCTATAAAAAGCCGCCTGAATGTGATAGTTAAAATTTGCAACCGACTTAGCAAAGCCTGCCGCACTTGCGTCGCTTGTAGTTTTCAAATCAACTACCAAACCTAAGTTTTCATTGTAAAAATCGGGTCTGCATTTAACCTTTACGCCCTCTATCTGCCCAAAATAACTTTGCTCGGCTAAACCGTCTTTTAAAAATAGAGCCGTTTGCTTTGCGCCATTTACCTTACCGGCTATCTCTTTTGCTTTTTGCAAGGTTTGGCTATCAAGTGGCGTTTTATCGCCTAGTCTTGCTAAAAACTCATCGTAAGCCTCTCTGCCCGCCTTTGTGCGTTTGTCCGCTTGCGGCTCAACTATGAATTCCTTTTCAAAATCTAACGGCTCTAAAACCAGTTTATGCACTGCCGAGCCTAAGATTAAAGCCTTGCTTTCCTCACGCTCGAATTCATCCTTAAATTTGAAATGAAAAGGCGATTTGGCAAGTAAATCTAAATCGCTTTTTGATATTTCAGCCCTTGCGTGATACTCTTTGTTTGTCATCTTAGCTCCTTAAAACTCTTTACAAATCTTATAAACTCCGCTATCGTCGTTTGCTTATCCGCCTTAAAAAGACGGCAATAAAACTTAAAGCTTTGATATGTCATCTTAAAACCTTTCGCCCCAGATAAGACCCTCTATCTCGTCGGCGTTTTCAAATCCTATCTCGGGCTCGTAACGCGCTCTGATAATTTTCATCTCCTCAAATACGGGCATAAATAAATCCGATAATTCCCGTTCGTATTCGTCGCAACTCGCGCTAATTTCCATCTCTTTTTCGCATTTTTTCATAAAATCGTAATCTACGCTTTCCATCGTTTTATCCTTTACACTTTTTCTATTTTTAGAAATTTAATATTTTTGATTAGTCCGCCGTTTGATTGAAATAACCTTAAAAGCCGTTTTATAAGCTTCATCGTTTTTCTCCTTTCTAGGGCGAGAAATGATTCGCCCCTTAGTGAGGTATTACCCATAAAAAAGCCTTTACGATAAGGAGTTTGAGGACATTAGGGAGTATTTTTTATTCGTAAAGGCTCGTTTATAGGTAAAAGTATCCTAATCGTGATACCTTAATCTCTTTCATATCTTACCGCCTTTTTGATATTGTCTTAAGTTTTTTCTGTCTTTTGGCATAGCGGGCAGGATTTGAACCTACATCTTTTGAATTTGGAATTCAATGCTCTTCCTTGAGCTACCGCTATATATTTTTGCACGGATTTTTCTACCCCTGAACGTGCCTCTATCAGGGCTGATTACTCGGCTATGGCAATATCGCTTCCATAGTGCGCTCCGCGTAGCTTTAGATACTTATCAAGGAGTGGGGCTCCTACCTGAGAACTTTCAGGATTAAGCTTTTAGCTTTTTAAAACGTTAGAAAATAACGCTCTAAAAAGCTAAAGGGCGGTTATGCCGCCTTAGCTTGTTCCTCGAGCATCCAGCTTTTTGCTTCTTGCAAGCTTGTCGTATAGCCTAATTCTATTCTTTTACCTGATTTTATAGTTTCGGCGTATATGGCAAACGGGTCATCTTTTATAACGCTAAAAGTAACCTCGCCTATTGTCAGATGGATAAATCCGCCTTTTGTTTCAGTTTCGCCGTATTCTTTGAATAGGTTTAAAACGCTTTGCAGTTTCATTTTTTGCTCCTTTTGGGTTTTGATAAGAGAATGTTAATATAATTTACATTAAAATATACTTAAATAAGTAAGATATTTTTACAAAATCTGTAATATTATAAAAATATGTTTTTTCATTTTTTTCTAAAATTTTCTATTTCAGACCGGATAAATGAGAAAATAT
>JAJQAF010000123.1 GCA_021203945.1 Campylobacter sp. | reverse complement strand
TCAATCGATATAGTTATAAACGGTATGTTTTTTATCCTAGATTTTTCGTTTCTCAGCTCTTTCTCGCTTAGTTTGGTCTCTTCTCTTATTTCTTCGTCCGTCTTAAAAATTTTGTCCTTTTTAAAACTTGAGAAATAAAACATTATTTGCGATAACAAAAGCCCCGCCGTAACCGATCCCGTGTATTCGATATAAACGGGATAAAGCGCAATGGGTCTTGCGTTAAGTTCTCTTAAAAATGCCGTGTTTTCGCTCATCTTTTGCTCCTTAAATAATCTCTTAAAATCAAAGTTACCATTATTGCCGCTCCCATTAGCAGACCGGTCATAAAATCAAACATTTTTCACTCCTTAAACGCTTCGACTATTTTATTTGCTAAGGCTATTTGAGCTTTGCCCGTTATCTTTGTAGTAAATTTCTGATGCGTTCCCGAACTTCCCGCAAAAGTTTGCGTCGTTACCTCAAAGTAGCCGTTGTCTATGTATTTTTGATAGGGCACGTTATGCCTAGCCCCGCCGCTGATTAGATAGCCCTTATCTCTTAGCCAAGCAAAAAGAGCGTTTTGCCCTATTTTGACGCCCTCGCTGTCGCTAAGTAGCTTTGCGTAGTTGCCTATCAACACTCCGTCGATACTAGCCTCTACGCTTTTAGCAAAGGATACGTAAGGCATATTTATAAGCTCAATGGCTTTTAGCTCTTTATTCTTACTCTCTAAGGCTTCTAATCTCTCTTGTTGTTCTAAGGCTAAGAGTAGAGCCTCTTTCATAGTTGAGGGCGCTTTTACCCTTAGTTTTGCTTCCATCAGGTTGAAAGCGTTTATGTATTGCTTTTTCCATTCGTAAGCCCTTTCGCCCGTAAAGCTCATAACCAACATTACAAAGCCGTCTCTAGTGATTTTATAATGCTTAGTGTCTTTTACGAAAAGCCCGTTTTGTCGGGGTTCGTGCGACGCCTTAAAATTCAGCCGTCGGAAATCGTCATCGGGCAACTCCTCTATTTTGGCTAAAACGTTGTCGTGTCTTTTCTCAAAAACTTCGGCTATCTGCAAAGAAGTCGTTAAGACTTCATTGTTCTCTATCTCTAAGGTAATTTCACGGTTGTTTATAAGAGTTCTTTCGCCGTTCTCATAATCGTTGTTTTTAAAAATCTCTAGGCTCATTTTTGCTCCTTTCTAAATTTAATTTATGCATTTGCGCTCATATCCTCTAAAATTTTGGCTATCGTTTGAGTTTCAAGCCCTCTATCAATTAAGATTTTCACAAAATCTATGCAAAATCTTATAACCTCGCTATCGTTTTTAAAACCTTTCTTGTTTTGAATTTCAACGATATTTACGATGTTTTGATTGCAAAGTTTAAAACTTTTAGATATGTCATACTTGTGTATTGCCATTGTGTTTCTCTCGTAATATTTTAATCGCCCCGAAACGTTCGCTATTATTCAAGATATAAGACTTGATGTCATACCAAGCGGTCGGAGGAATGCCGAATTTCTCATCCATAATTTTGATATTGGCAAGACTTGGACTAGATGAGCCGTTAAACCAAAAACTTACGGCAGGATGAGTTCTATTTGTCGCTTTTGCGATTTTGATTAGTTTTATTTTTTTAGGTTTCATAGGGCATATGTTAATTGATTTTACATTAAATATTGCTTAATAATGTAAATATTATTTTCTCTATGCAAGATATAATTTCATTGATAAGGAGTTTTAAAATGAGTTTAGGTAAAAAAATAAGGCAAGCAAGAAAAACACAGGGTTTAACGCAGCTACAATTATCTGAGATTTTAGGTATCAATAGAGCCTCAATAACACAATATGAAACAGACGTTATAACTCCGCCTATGGCAACATTAAAGAAGATAGCCGATATTTGCAATACCGATATGCTCTATTTTTTTGATGATGAGTATAGTGCCAGAACAAAAGTAGTCAAAAAAGAGCTTCAAACAAATTTTAATCAATATATAGATTTGATTCCGCAGGAATATCACCCGAAAAATATAGTTTTTATTGATAAGATAGAGATGCTTGCCGGTGCCGGTAGCGAGGGCGTATTTGATTTGGAGCTATTTAACTCAAGCACAAAGGTAGGTATCGACAGAAGCTTTATTAGAGGGCTAAATCCTGCAAATTTAAAGATTTTTGAGGTAGTCGGCGATAGTATGTTGCCCGAATACGACGAGGGCGATTTGGCTATCGTGGATATGGTAAATCATCGCTATAACTTTGTAAGAATAGGCGGCATTTATATTGTCAGAATGGGCGACATCGTATATATAAAAAGGGTTGAATTTTTACCTAACAATACGGCTAAGCTTATAAGCCTCAATTCTAAATACGGTGATATTTATCCGCATAAAGAGGGCTATGAGTGGGAAATTTTAGGCAAGGTTTGCGGCAAAATTCATTATGAAATCTCAAAAGGTCTGACATTTGACGACCAGGGGATAAAGTAGAAATCAAAATAGTAAATTTTATTGATTTATTTTTTGAATTTGGTATAATTAACATACACAAGTATTTATAAGTTAGAGTTATTTTAATCAAAAAAATACATGGTAATTACCTGTTACACAAAGCAAGCCCATTCACAATCCATTGTTTTATGGGTTATAAAAGGAGATACTATGAAAGCATTAGACGTAGCAAGATATATATTAACAAAGTGCAATAAAGATGGTCAACCAATCAGTAATTTGCAACTTCAAAAAATACTCTATTACGCTCAATATGAATTTTTAGTAAACTATGGCAAACCTTTATTCGACGATGACTTCGCCGCTTGGAAATTTGGTCCGGTAATCCCAAGCGTTTATTATGAATACTCACATATGGGAGCATTTAAAATAGGTGCCAACTATAACGATTATAACAAAATTTTGGATAATATGAGTGAAAACGAGGTTAATGAGCTAGATAATATTATAATAGACAAACGCGATATAAACGCTTGGAGATTAGTAGATAATACACATAAAAAAGGTAAAGCTTGGGATATTGTTTTTAAAGATGGCTCTGGTATGGGTGACATAATAAGCAAAGAGGAAATAAGCGCAAATGCTCTCTGAACTCGATGCTTCACTTGATAATGAGCATATAATTATAAAAGATGTTATATGCTCTTTTGCAGAAATAGGTCAGCTCAAGCCCGATGAAGATGAAAATTCAAAAGATAAACCAGATAGCGACCTTAGAAAATTGCAAAATGTATATGAAAATAAAATTTTTAGACATAATTATTCAAAAATATTTTTGATTATTACTAGCATAGACAAACTAGAAAGAGTAAGTAATGATAAGACGTTGAGCATTGATGCCTTAACGCAGTCTATGGAATTTGCGCATAATTATATAAGCAATAGCGAAGAATATAAAGATAAAGAAGACTTTAAAAAATGTTTTTACAAGCTTTATGACCACGTAGTTTTAGAAATCTTGCAAATTAACTACATGAGAGAAATAGAAAATAAAGGCGATGCAAATAACGCAACCGCTATGAGGGAGCTTAAAAAAGCAAGTGCTGCGGCTCTTACAGCTGACAAAAACGCCAAAGACGCACAAAACAAGTTAAATAATATGCAAAAAGAATACATAACGATACTCGGTATATTTGCCTCTATCGTATTCGCTTTTGTTGCCGGGTTAACTTTCTCTACTTCTATCCTTTCAAACATACACCAAGCTAGTATTCACAGGCTATCGTTTATCGTATGCCTAATAGGACTATTTATAACAAATGTCCTACATTATTTGTATGCCTTTATT
>JAJQAF010000232.1 GCA_021203945.1 Campylobacter sp. | reverse complement strand
AAAGCGGCACAAATAAGCACTCGTCAAATATGCTCTCGCCGATATTTCCGTTTTCGTCTTTTTTAAATTTTACGATGAATTGTTTGCCGTCTTTTTTGATCGGCGCGACCAAAATTCCGCCGTTTTTAAGTTGATTAAAAAGGCTTTGGGGTATTTCATCCGCCGCCGCCGATAGCAAAATCCGATCATACGGCGCGTAACTTTTCCAGCCGCTGTTGCCGTCGTCGTATCTAACGTGAATATTGCGAATTTTAATAGCTTCAAAGCGCTTTTTGGCTTCTATGGCAAGCTTTTCTATGCGCTCGACGCTAAATACCCTGTGCGCTAGTTTGGCTAAAATCGCCGCCTGATAACCGCTTCCGCAGCCGATTTCCAGCACATTGTCTATCCCTTTGCCGCATTCTAACGCTAACGTCATTTTTGCGACAGTCAAAGGCGAGCTTATCCACTGGTTACCTAAAATCGGCTGTGCGTCGAGTTTATACGCATGCGTCTTTATCGGAACGAAAATTTCCCGTTGCGTCGTAGCGATAGCTTGATAAACCGACGGCGTAAGAGCGATCTCATCGGCGATCTCATCGGCTAAATTTCGGCATTTAATCTCTTCTATGGATGTCAATTTTATACCCTAAACAAAAATTAAATTCGTATTATATGTAAATAAAACTTGAAAGATACTTTAAAATTTTCTACGATTTTACTTTACGACCCAGTTGATACGTAAAATCAAGACAAATCTTATATATAAAACGATTAAAATTTAGACCCGATCCGCTTTAATATAATTTTATAGAGATTATCTATCTAAATTCGCTAATTTTAAGATGGACATAGAAATTCTCTTTGTTTATATCTTAACAAGCTTAGCGACGATTTACCTAAAAGCTTTCCATACCGTTTTCGGCATAAACCTTAATATTAATCGGTTTAGCAATTAGCATAAACGCAACTATTTTTAGCGCTCTTTCCGCTTGCTGCCGCAAACAAAATGAAGCTAGTCCGCCCGTATTTTACCGCTTATTATATAAATTTAGCTTTGTTTGCTTGCGGCTACGAGTCGGAAAACGGCTATTAAATATTTTAAAGCTACTTAGTCTTGGGTTAAGGCATTTAAAATATAAAACGTCGAAACTAAGTCCGAATTAACTAGCTAGGCTTAATGCAGATAGCGTAATTTGTTAAAGCGGAGGCGATTTATTATAAAATTCCTAAATTTTGTTTTATCTGAGTTATCAAATTTTTATTAAATTTTGCCTCTTTTCTTAGCTCGCCCGTCGGTAAAAATATGCCTTCAAACTCAAGCGTAAGCGAGCTGGACGCCATCACGTAGCAATTATTTGCTATCGCAAGCGCCTTACAAAGGCTAAAATACGCATCTTCTCGCTCTTTGCCCCACATTGCGGGCGCCAAGATGACGTCGCAACCTTTAAGCTTAGCCCAAAGTTCGCTAAATCTAAGCTCAAAACATATCAAAACGCCGATTTTTAACCCTTTAAATTCAAACGGCGCAATACCGTTCTCATCGCCCGCGTTAAATTTTTCATGTTCAAAATTCGGCTTAAACAGCTTGCATTTTGCCTGTTTGTAAAGCGTTTCGCCTGCGCTTAGAAGCACGAATTCGTTGTAAATTTTTGTTTTATTCTCATTGAATATTGAAATTTGAGCCAGACCGCCGCTTGTATTTAGGCTCGTTAGATGCGTAAAGGCTAAGAATTTTTCAGGGCTTAAGGACTCTTGAAGGCGCTCCGTTAGCATCGCATCAAAGCTTCCGATCATACCGCCCATCATAGCGGTTGGGGCTGGATTTGCACCCGTCGCGCCGTTAGAGCCGCCAAAAAAATTCCCGCCGAAAACCGCCGCGGTATCGGGATTTAAAAACCCATCAAAATCATATCCGCTTATGCAAAGTTCGCCGGCTAAAATTAGCGAGTTTTCGGGAGCTTTTTTTATAAAATTTACAAGCTCTTCTATGCGGGCTTGGACGGATTTTTCTTTCAAACTAACGCTTAATAAATTTAGCATTTTTGCTTCCTAAATTTTGCTATTGACGCTAAAATTTTATTAAAAATCATCAAAGCTTAAACTTCCTTTGGAGTAGTTTGTAACCTTGCTTTCAAAGAAATTTGATTTTTGGTCGTTAAATTTAGCAAAGTCATCAACCCATTTTATCGGATGTTTGGCGTTGTATTTGCGATTAAGCCCGATAGCGACGAGACGCTGATCCACCAGATAATGGATATATTCTTCTATTATATCGTCCGTAAAGCCCATAATTTGGTTTTGCGTGATATATTTGCCCCATTTTATTTCAAGATTGCCCGCTTTCTCAAACATATCGTAAATTTTAGTTTCCACTTCGGTCGTAAAAAGATCGGGACGTTCGTTACGAACGGAATTTATCATATTTTGAAATAGCAAAAGATGCGTGATCTCATCGCGCTGTATGAAACGTATCATTTGAGCCGAGCCTAGCATCTTGCCCGCGCGCGCCAACGCATAAATCGCCGTAAATCCGCTGTAAAAATAAATGCCTTCTAAAATTTGATTTGCAACCATCGCAAGAAGCAGCTTTTCATCGGTTACTTCGCCCGCAAGCTCTTCATAGACGCTTGAAATATAGTCGTTTTTCTCGCGCAAAACCTCATCGTGCTTTTCCATTTCATAGATTAAATCTGTATTGTCGCAGATTGCCTCGACCATTACGGCGTAGGATTTGCTGTGGTTTGCCTCTTCGTAGGCTTGGCGGCTTAGCACGGCGTTGATTTCGGGTGCGGTGATGTAGGGATTTATGTTGTCGGCTAAGTTGTTTGTCTGAAAGCTATCCATCGAGATGAGCTGACTCCAGACCAGATCATACATACGCTTTTCCGCCTGCGTTAGGTTATATGCGTAATCGCGCACGTCGTCGGTAGTATCAACCTCTTTTGGAAACCACGTATTTGCTTCCATCAGATCCCAAAGCTTAAGCGCCCATTGATATTTTGCTTTAGTAAAATTTAAAATCCCGTGCGGATTGCCGTTAAATACGCGTCTATCGGTTAGCGTTTCGTTTGAACTTGGGTTGTAAATGTGTTTTCTTTGCATAGTTTAAGTTTCCCTGATTTTTGATTTATATTAAAATTAAATTCTATCCAAAAAAGGATTAAATATTATTGATTTTGGATTTTAATCAAATTTAAAAGCTTGCATAAATCGGACAATATTTTGCTGAAACAGAGCCGATATTTTTCGGTATTAAATCGAATAAATTTAAGTAAAAAGTAAAATACGGATTAAATTTAAAACGATAAAAGAGTAAGATTCAGGGAATTTATCCCTGAATTCGATTATTTGCAATCGCTCGGTTTAAACTCAAATTTAACAAACGATTTACCGTCAAAATCGTAGTTCCAAATAACGCTATTCGTAACTTTATGAAGTTCTTGCAAAGTCGAACAATACATCTGTTGGAGGATATTGTGCTGAACGTCTTTGAAAACATTCATCTGTTGATCGTTAAATTTAGAAAACTCAACGCCGTTGCCATCGTTTAAATCATAATTATAAATCAAACTTCCGTTATCGCATGCGGCATTTTTAAGAGTAGTAACGCCATCTATTCTTTGAGGCACATTCTTGTTTATACCGCTAACCATACCTTTTAGCTGCGGATCGTCGCAACTTGCGGCATTTAGGCTTAGAGCAACTACTGCTAGAGCAATGTTTATCTTTGTCATTGTTTTTCCTTATCATAAAATTTTATTACTGATACTTAAATTTATTTATATTTATAT
>JAJQAF010000251.1 GCA_021203945.1 Campylobacter sp. | reverse complement strand
ACTCTCATAAATTCAACATAACTCTCCGCCATCTCTTTGCCGAAGCCGTCTATTGAGCCAAGCTCTTCATAACTAAGCTCAAGCCATCGTTCGGGGAATTTTAAAGCGATTTTTTTAGCCGCCGCTTCGCCGATATGCTCGATCCCAAGACCCGTGATAAAACTAGACAAACTCGGCGTCTTGGCGACCTCAATCGCACTCAATAAATTTGAAATTTTCTTATCCTTAAATCCTTCAAGACCGGTCAAATCTTCGGACTTTAAGCGGTAAATGTCAATGATTTTGCCTACTAAACCCGCGTTAAAAAGCTGATTTACGATAGCTTCGCCCAGTCCGTCGATATTTAAACAACGCTTTGAAGCGTAATGAATGAGCGAATTTACCACGCGCGCTCTGCACTCTAAATTTTGACATTTGATAAAAACCCCTTCATCAAGTAACTCCGAACCGCATTCAGGGCAATTTGTCGGGCGTAAAATCGGTGTTTGCGTGCCGTCGCGACGCTGTTTAAACACGCCGGTAATCTTTGGTATAACATCGCCCGAGCGAATAATGCTGATAAGATCATTTTTCATCACTCCAAGTCGCTCAATCTCATCAAAGTTATGCAACGTCGCCGATTTTACGTTCGCACCGTCGATATTGACCCCTTCAAGCACTCCTACGGGCGTTACTACGCCGCTTCGTCCGACTTGCAAGGCAACATCAAGCAATCGCGTGGTCTTTTCAATCGCCGGAAATTTAAACGCAACCATAAATTTTGGAAATTTCACCGTATAGCCAAGCTCGTCGCAACGCGCCAAATCATCGACTCTAATCACCATTCCATCCATCATAACGCTTTTTTCGTCGCGTTTGTCAAGCAGCTCGTTATATGCGTTTAAAATTCCGTCGGCATTTAAAATTTTAAAAAAATCGTCTCGTTCAAATCCCAAGTCGCGCACGAATTTCATTATTTCGCTATGACGCGCAAATCCTAAATTTTGCTCGCCCACGCCCCACGGGATAAAAAGCAGTTTGCGTTTTGCGGTTATAGAGCTATCAAGCTGGCGCAAACTGCCTGCCGCTGCGTTTCTAGGATTTGAAAGCGGGCTCTCGCCGCATCTTGAACGCTCAAAATTTATCGCCTCAAAATCCTCTTTTCTTATGACGACCTCGCCGCGAATTTCTATGCGCTCTTTATATTTTATACTTAAAGGAATCGATTTTATCGTGCGGGCGTTATTCGTAACGTCTTCACCGACAATGCCGTCTCCGCGCGTTACGGCACGTTTCAAAACGCCGTCTTCATAAAGCAAATTTAAACTTGCTCCGTCAAATTTAGGCTCCGCGACAAAGCTTAAGCCTTGCTTATCGCCGCGTTTTAACCAAGCTTCAAGCTCGTTTGAAGTAAAAATATCCTCCATGCTCCACATCCGCTTAATATGCGTAGCCTTGCTAAATCCCTCGCTAACGCCGCCGCCTATACGCGCAGTCGGTGAAAAAATCGAAATTTCGCTTGGATTTGCTTTTTCAAATTCAATAGCTTTATGATAAAGCTCGTCATACTCTTCGTCGCTTGCGATAGGCGCGTCGTCGTCATAGTAGGCTTTCGCCCACACGTTTAAGGTTTCAACCGCTTTTTCATACTCTTGTTTTGTCATTTTTACCGCCATAAATTTATATTTTTCATAGCATCGTGCATCGCAAACATTTGCGCATGTTCGTGCACGTCGTGAGTTCTGATGATTTGAGCGCCGTTTTCGTAAGCCTTTAGATGTAGATACAAACTACCAGGCAAACGCTCGCTAATCTCGCTTTTAAAGTAATGATTTATCACCGATTTTCTGCTTGCTCCTATTAAAATCGGCAAATCAAAATGCAAAAAATGCTCCAAATGCTTGATTAAAAGCAAATTATGCTCCGCCGTTTTGCCAAAGCCTATGCCTACGTCAAGCACGATTTTTTTACAGCCGATTGCGCGGATTTGCGTGATTTTGCTCTCAAAAAATTTATCTATTTCGTCGATTAAATCGTCGTATTTCGGGTCAAGCTGCATATTTTCCGGGCTATTTTGCATATGCATAAGCGCGTATTCACAATCGTATTTAACGGCAAGAGCGGCTAAATTTACGTTTGCGGTGATGTCGTTTATCATCTTAAATCCGTGATCAAGCGCGTATTCAAGGCAGTATTCATCAAAGCTATCAAGGCTAAATTTAGCCTTTTCGTGCAAATTTAAGCGATATATTTCGGCGATTATATCTTTTATACGCCTAAATTCTTCCTCTTTTCCGCAATACTCACTACCCGGACGCGAGCTAACTCCGCCCAGATCGATATACTCGGCGCCCTGCTCTATCATAGCTTCTATTCTGGCAATGCCGTTTTGCGTATTTATGCGACTCTGCGCGTTAAAACTATCGTCGTTTATATTTACGACGCCCATTATTTGTGGTTTTTTTGGTTTTTTAAAGTTAAGCTTTAAAAATTTTGCAAGCTCTTTTAGTCCGAAATCCTGAAGTTTTTCTTTTTCGGCTAAAATTTCAAACTGAGCGCAAGTTCCCATTAAAAGCGCATTTGAGCTCTCCTCTCGCCCTAAAATCGTATCTTTATGCGTTACCAACTCCGCCCCTACGCTTAAGGCGTCTTGCTTTAGGATATTTGCGGCAGGCGAGCCGATACCGTCTATAAAAATAAAATTTATATGCGATTTTTTAGCCATCAGGCTTAGCCCCGCTACGCTTGGCGAAATAGCCTTGCAAACGGCGCCAAAGTCCGAATCATCGTTGATCTTGTAAAATTTCAAGGACGTCCTTTTTCAAAAATAGTTAGCAAAAGCGGCGTTAAAAGCGAGTGGGATTTTGAGTTCAGATCAGCCAAGCTTACGAGATTATAAAAATATTCAAGCTCGCTTGAGCTAAATTTATATCCCGCGTCGCACGCCCGCAAGACGATTACGCCTATAAGCTCTTTTAGTTCGTTTTTGCCGAAATTATCGGCGGATTCGTTTTTTATGCACTCGTCTATAAAATTTGAAATTTCTCTTAGGCTTAAATTTCTTAGATCTAAATTTACGCTCATTCTTTCCTTTGTTGCAAGGCGAGTTTCCAGCATCGTACGAGATCGAACGGGCGGAAGCAAGAAAGTTTTACTATTTACGGAGATTAAAAATTTAACGTTTCTGGGCGGTTCTTCGATAATTTTTAGGAGAGAATTTTGAGCTTCCGTACGAAAACTCTTTGCCGTTATGACTAAAATTTTTTCGTTTATCTCGGCTATATAGGCTTCGTTTATGACTTCACGGGCGTTTTCTATCAAAAAATCGTCGCATATAAAAAATCTTAAATTTTTAACGCCGTATTCGTTTTCAAGCTGCGTTTTTAAGGTCTCAAAATCGTTTGTAACGACGATTTTACTATACATCTATAATATAACCTTGGCAAACAAAACCGCGTCTATGCTTTTATCGAAAAGTTTAAAAAGCGTAAGTAGCTTTACGTCTAAATTTTCATCGCTTGAATTTAAAGTAAAGCTATTTTGAGCCTGCTCGTCAAACAGCCACATATAACTGCTCTCGGTCGATTTTGCTATAGCGGCTCGTTTATCTATGGCTTTTCCGATATAAAAATATACGTATCCGTTTGGAAAAGCGATATTTAGCATATCTTGAAGTAACAAAATTTGCTCTTTGGAATTTATCTCGTCAAGCGCCGGATATAATGCCTTAAGACTAACGAAAGGGAGCAACGGACGGGAGTTAGAAGAGCGATTTATCTTTTTAAGCAGGTATGTTTCAAACCATGAACGCTCATCGTCCGTAACGACTACGAAAGTGCATCCGTTAAGCAAAAACTGAAGTCTTGAAGCCAAAA
>JAJQAF010000121.1 GCA_021203945.1 Campylobacter sp. | reverse complement strand
TTATTGCCTAGATCAAGCCTGATGAGCTGTGAAATTTTTAAATCATATCTTTCTTATTCAACATATAATAATATAGACGACTGCTTTGTTGTTATAGATGATGATTTTATTCAAAATATGTTTGAATCCTCAACAGATATTCAAACGCTATTTAAAAGCATATTTAAAAAATGTAGTAATAGTGAGCTTAAATTTGATGATTTTGATTATCTTGAGTTGAATGAAACAAATCTAAAAGAGTACGTTGGCAAATGCAAAAAAGGTACAAATATCTTGATATATGGCGTGCCCGGAACTGGTAAAACCGAGTTTGTCAAGACATTTGCCAAAAGTATAAGAAAAGAGCTGTTTGAGGTTATTTATAGCGATCAGTCGCATGAATCACTAGATGGAAATGAAAGGCTATCAAGACTGAGAGTAAGCGATAGAATTTTAAATCCAAAAACAAGCCTAATAATGTTTGATGAAGTTGAAGACCTATTTAAAAACAGTAAAGTTTCAAAAGCATTGATAAACCGCACTTTAGAAGAAAATTTGGTATCTACTTTTTGGATAACAAATGACATTAATCAAATAGACAATGCTTACATTAGGCGTTTTGATATGATTTTAGAGTTTAAAATTCCGCCAAAAAGAAAAAGAAGTGAGTTAATAAAACGTTATACACAAGGACAGATCAGTGACCAAACAGCACAAAAACTAGCTAAAAACAAACTTATTTCACCCGCACTCATTTCAAGTGCAACAAAGGTTATATCAAATTTAAGCACAGATGACAAAGATGGGTATTTCAAAGAGATTATAAAAAACAAGCTAAAAGCCCAAGGATACCTTAAAAAAGACAAAAAGAAAAAGGACGAGAAACAAGAAATTACGTTACCAAAAAGCTACGATATAAGCTATGTCAATGCCGATGTCGATCTTAAAAAATTAACTCAAGGCATAAAAACTAGTGGCAACGCTCGACTTTGCATTTACGGAACCGCCGGCACAGGAAAGAGTGCTTATGCTAAATTTGTCGCAAAAAGCATTAATAAAAAAATCATCATCAAAAAAGCAAGCGACCTTATAGACTGCTTTGTCGGACGAACCGAGCAAAATATAGCCAAAGCATTTAAAGAGGCAAAAGAACAAAATGCCGTGCTAGTTTTTGATGAAGTTGATACTTTTTTGCAAGACAGAGGCTCTGCTTTACGCTCGTGGGAAATTAGTCAAGTCAATGAAATGCTTACGCAAATGGATAGCTTTGAGGGAATTTTTATCGCAACGACAAACCTTATAGATAGTCTTGATAAGGCTAGCATTAGAAGGTTTGATATGAAGCTTGAGTTTGGCTATCTAAAACCAAAACAAGCGTTAAAGTTTTTCACAAAAGAGTGTAATAGTTTAAATTTAGATGTGTCCAGTGAAGTAAAAAATAGACTTTTACGCCTAACTCTTTTAACACCTGGCGACTTTGCAGCAGTGATTAGAGCTAATAAATTTAGCCCGATTTCAAGTGCTGATGAGTTTGCAAATAGCTTGGCAATGGAGATAAAATACAAAGATGAAGATCTGAGCGCAAAAAGAGTTGGATTTGCTAGCTAAAATTTTTTGGAAAATTTTTGTATATAAAAAATTAACGAGGAGGAAGTATGAGCCGTTATGAGAGAATTCACAAGTGTTGCGAGTATTGTAGGATTCATTACGCTGAATACATCGTCGCCAAGGGTACTATGTTTGAAAATTTAAGAAAAAGCCTAAGCGCAAACGAGGTTAACTGGCTTTTGGACAATCACACCGAGCTTTGTTTGAGGCAAAACCATCATCTTTTTGAATATGACGATTTAGCAAGGGCTGTCATAAAAGATAATGAGGGCTTGGCAATTAAAATTTATAAAATAGCCGAGAAACTTTGCAAAAACGGCATGGATTATTCATTTTTAGCCATAAGTGTGTATGATGTTTTGCGTGATTTATCGTGGTGCAAAGAGCTTTATCAAAAGGCTAAAAGTAGCATTAAAGACGGCTTTTGCTATGTTAATATGCTAAATTTTATCGAGATAAAAGCCATTGATAAAAACGAAGCAAACTGGCTTTTAAAAACTGCTTTTGAGGCTAAGTTTGACGCTTATTTTTACTTTACTATAGCTTGTGAGCTAAGGTGCATAGACAAAAATCACGAGTTTGTTTATAAATTTTTCAAAAAAGCCATAGATAAAGACCCTAACAATAAATATTTTCTTGAAAGCGCATATCTTTTCATTAAGGACAAAGACGAGCTTGGTCAAATTTGTGCGCCCATAAAACGAGATAAAACAATACCAAAGCACAAGCCCAAAAAGCAAGAGCGTAAAAGCATAGATGAGTGCAAGCGCGAGTTAAGCGATATAAAAAATGTCGATAGTTTTACAACTTATGTAATGTTTCTTGATAAAAATGAGCAAAAACAAGAATGGGTGCATGAAGCCTATAAAAATATAATTCAGTATGCAAAAGAGCCATTCGAATACGCATATCTTGCAGGCGATATGGCTTATACTATTTAACGATACAAATAGCGCAAGAGAGCTTTTAGCCAAGGCGGTTGATATTATGAATAAAAGAAGCGAGGAGATAGATTTTGTTTTAGAAGCCATTTATAAATACACAGATGATGTAGTACTTTTAAACAAGGCTTGTTTGAAGGCATTTAATATAGCTAAATTCTGCCTTGATAAAAATGGCAATGTAAAATTTAGATTTCGCCACACATTTCTTCACGATCCATACGTTTTTATAGCTAGTTGTCTAGTTCAAGGCGGTGGGGATATAAGCTTGGCTGAAAAATGTATAGATATTTTACTTCGTAGATGTAAAAATCAGGCTCAAATTTTAGACATTGCGGATACGATTTTGAAAATTTTTGATGATAAAAAATGGGCGATAAGTGTTGCCCTAAACAACTTGACAAAACAAAAAAAAAAAAACGTATAATTACGACAAACTTTTAAAGGAGATGCAATGGCAAGGTTTAAACAAAGTTCGTTCGGCGAGTATGTAAATAAAGAGCGCGAAAGCAAGGAATTTTTAACAAAAGTGTTTGAAAATTTCATAAAAGAGAGCCTAAAAGCTTATGAAACGTGGGAAGGATATCATTTCGTCGGCAATGAAAAGCAAAGCCTATCAAGCCTTATACCTGCGATATATAAACGAACTGAAAATATCTGGCTAGAACAGCCATTCGTAAGAACAGATGCAAAGAGTAAGCAGGAAAACGAAAAAGAGCGAACACAAAGGTTTATAGACATAGTTACTTGTGATACACAATCAAGCGATGAGCCTATGTATTTCATTGAAGTTAAGCACGGCTTTCACGGCATGGGAAAACAAACTTTAAGGAAGTATTGTGTTAACAGATGGGAAAGGGCGATAGAACAGATAAAAAACATAACTTACAGAAATTTAACTGGCATCTATATTAGACACAGAGGTGATAAATACTACAAGGTAGCTTTTATGATAATAACAACGTATAAAGGTTGTAAGAAAAAAAATGAAGTTGAAATCACTCCAAATACTGCCAAGGAAAATGCTGAGTATATTTTTAACGCTTTAAAATCAACCAAGGACTATACCCCTGATATGGTAATGAGCTATAAACTTGATGATCCTTCTTTTATTCAGTATGCTAACGGTTGTGAAATTTATCCATTTGTAAGCGTTGCCGTAAAAATAGAAAATCTTTCAATATCCAAAAAAGAAAACGAATGCACCAAAATTTAGCGCAAATTCAAGAAATGAGAGACGATGCGAACGAGCTTTGCAAAGAAGTAATGCAGATAATGGCAAAAGACGACCTGCCTGCCGGAGCTAAATGCAAGCTAAAACACATC
>JAJQAF010000285.1 GCA_021203945.1 Campylobacter sp. | reverse complement strand
GAATAAGAATTTTAATAGCTCTCTTGAATGTGAGAAAATTCTAAACTTCAAGGTAATGATTACTTTGATGCAAGAAGGGAGCAAGACGCCTTTTACTATGTTTTCTCAGATTGCTAAAAATCGTCGCGGCGTTATTATAAAGTTTAGGACTACTCTCGTAGCTAAGTGATTTTGCTTGCCGGTTACAAGCAAAGTGAAGTAGAATTTTATTAAAATTGATAAAAGAGAATTTGAGTAATGCGGCTTGAGCTGAAATTTTGGGGCTAAAAAATATATTTCTTAGCCCCAAGCACCTTTATTTTAATAAAGTTTTGAGTTGAAAAGCCATATCCGAATTCGGGCGTATTTAAGCTGAGAACCGCTCTCGCATAAAAAGAGCGGCTAGTTGATTTGAGTTGCTTTCTTAAAAACGACTAAAGACTAATTTTTCCTAAAAAATCTTAAAATTTTAGCCTGAATTTTAAAGAATTCATCAAGCGGCATTATAGGATACGCTCCGGCATATTTTTTACCCGCCGTTAGGTCTTTACCTACTCCGCCGCGAGCCGCTATCTGCGCAAAATCACCGATTTTGACATGCCCTGCCGAGCCGCTTTGGCCGCCCATTACGACGTTTCGACCGAGCACGGTTGAGCCCGCCAGTCCCGTTTGAGATACGATAAGGCAACCGTGACCGAGTTCGCAATTGTGACCTATTTGGACAAGATTGTCTATTTTCGTATAGTTTGCTATAATCGTGCTTTCAAATACGCTACGATCTATCGTCGTGCATGCTCCCACTTCAACGAAATCGCCCAAAACAACGTTTCCGTTATGATAAATTTTGACATGCTCGCCGGTCTTCGTATGTGCGTAACCAAACCCGTCCGAGCCTATAACGCAATTTGCGAGTAAATGACACTCGTCTCCGACTACGCAATCGTTATAAATAACGACGTTTGGATGAACGATACAATTTTTACCGATTTTGACGTTATCGCCCAAAAATACGCCTGCCATAATGATACTTCCATCGCCCACGCTGACGTTTGACCCGATATAAACGTTCGGCATTATAGTTGCGTCGGGAGAGATATTTGAGGGCTTCGGCTCGCAAAAAAGCGGCTTTGCAAAATCCTTGCTAAGTATCGCAAAGGCAAGATGCGGATTATCGCAAACAAGCGCGCTCATTCCGTTCGGAACAAAAGAGGTTAAATTTGATGAAACCAGTATTGCTCCGGCGTTTGAGCTACTTATAAATTTTGCGTTTTTTTCGCCGTCACAGTAGCTAAGCTCGGCTTTATTCGCATTTTTTAAAGAATTTAGAGCAAAAATTTCTAAATCTTCACCGCTAAAACTCGCGCCCGTTTTTTCAGCTATTTCACTTAATTTCATCTTAAATATCCATCAAAACCGATCCGCCGCGCACTATATCGACGGGGTTAAATTTTTTTATCGCTTTTAAAAAATTATCTATCCTGCCGGCATCGTCCGCAACCATTACGATGATATAGTTTTCGTTTGTATTTGCGACGCTTCCGTTATATGCTTTAAGAATTTCGTCAAGTCCGGCAAAATTATCGTTTAGCGGTATTTTTATTAGCGCCATTTCTTTCTCGACAAACTCGCCGGTCTCGATGACTTTGTAAGTAGGGATAAGCTTATGGAGCTGCTTAACTATCTGCTCCAAAACGCGCTCATCGCCGCTTGTAATTATGCTAAGGCGAGAAAATTTACTATCCGGAATAGGCGCAACGGTCAAACTGTCTATATTGTATCCGCGCCCGGCAAAAAGCCCGGAAATTCGAGCCAAAACACCATGTTCATTTAAAACTATAACAGAGATTACCCTTCTTATACCGTTCATTTTTGACCCTCAAGTATCATATTATATATCGCGGCACCCGCCGGTACCATAGGTAAAACATTTTCAAAACGATCTACCGCAACGTCTATAAGCGAAATTTTATCGCTTTTTAACGCCGCTTTTAACGCCTTTTGAAATTCCGTCTTAGTGCTTACCCTAAAGCCTATCCCGCCGAAACTCTGCGCAAGTTTGACAAAATCCGGCTGAACGCTAAGATCGGTATTTGAGTAGCGCTCTCCGTAAAAAAAGGTCTGCCATTGACGCACCATACCGAGAAAATTATTATTTAATATAATATTTACTACGGGCTTTTGATTTACGCTAGCGGTCATCAGCTCTTGGATATTCATCAGTATCGAGCCGTCGCCGGTAAAATTTATTACGGGCTTATCGCCTACCGCCCATTTGGCACCCAAAGCTGCGGGCAAACCGTATCCCATCGTGCCTTGTCCGCCGCTTGTTATCAGTTGTCGAGGTCTGTTAAACGGATAAAATTGCGCAACCCACATTTGATGTTGTCCGACATCGGTTGATATTACTCCGTCTTCGCCTACTATTTTCGCGGTTTGTTTTATGACCCATTGAGGCTTTAAAATTTCGTCGCTATCTTGAAATTTTAACGGATACAAAGAGGTATATCTAGTTAAAATTTCTCTCCACGACGCATAAGCGTCTTTATTAACGTTTATACGAATTATCAACTCTTCTAAGACGTTTTTTAAGTCTCCGACTATGGGAAAATGAGCATTTACTATTTTTGAAATGGAGCTTGGGTCGATATCTATATGAATTATTTTTGCGTGTTTTGCGAATTCGCTCAATTTACCCGTTATTCTATCGTCGAAACGCGCTCCGAGAGCTATTAACATATCGGTTTCGGATAGCGCCATATTAGCGGTATAACTACCGTGCATACCAGCCATACCTAAATTTAGTTTATCGTCGTGATCCAAAACGCCCAAACCCATAAGAGTGCAAACGCTCGGGATACCCGTTTTTTTAACAAATTCCCTTACTAGCTCGCTAGCTCCGGAGCTTATCGCGCCGCCGCCCAAATATACGAGCGGTCGTTTGCTCGCTTCTATGACTTCGGCGGCTTTTTTTATCTGTTTTGCGTTGCCTTTATAAGTAGGTTTATATGTAGGGATATTTATCTCTTTAGGATATTCGAATTTACCGATTGCCGCCGTTATATCCTTTGGAATATCGATATGAACGGGTCCCGGACGACCTGTTCGCGCTATATAAAACGCTTCTTTTAAAATTCTAGGTAGTTCCTCGATATTTTTAACCAAATAATTATGCTTAACACAGGAGCGAGAGATACCGACCGCGTCAATCTCTTGAAACGCATCCGTTCCTATTAACGATGTGGCTACCTGCCCGCTTATAAGCACCAACGGAATACTATCCGAATATGCCGTAGCTAATCCGGTCACCGCATTCGTAAAACCCGGACCGCTCGTAACAAACGCTACGCCGACCTTGCCGCTAGCTCGTGCATATCCGTCCGCCGCATGCACCGCAGCCTGTTCATGACGCGTCAAAACATGTTTAAAGTAATTTTGTTTATACGTTTCATCGTAGATATTAAGCGCGGCACCGCCCGGGTATCCGAAAACGACTTCTACGCCTTCAAATTTAAGTGCCTCGCTTATCATTTGCGAGCCGTTTAACTCTTTCATCTTTATACCTTACTTCAAATTTAGATCCGATTATACCTTTTAAAATTTTAAAAATAGATGATTTTTAGGGAAATTTAGATATTTACGTTACGTTTTTACCGCATAAATCAAAATTCCAACGCCTTAAATTTTAAAAAGGCCAGATAGCTTCCATAAGTCTTGTTCCCCAAGGTTTCTTTGTAGATTTATCCACGTCGCCCTCGGTTTTATATAAAATTTTAGCGTCGGCTATGTATTTTGAGTCGAGTTCGGTATTTTGAGTGATGTCGTAATGACGTATGACGCCGCTAGCGTGGGTGATGTGTTTTTCACCGGTTATTATTTGTGAGCGG
>JAJQAF010000282.1 GCA_021203945.1 Campylobacter sp. | reverse complement strand
TCACGTATGTAGGAGCTGTGGAATTTATGAATAGGATAAATTTTATTTCACTTCAATGAGCGGCAAGGCGTATTGTTTAAAAGAGAACGGCGAGCTCGTTTGGAGCACAAAGATCGGCGAGGGCAACGCAAGTTTTCATGTCGCGCTTGACGGCGATAGGTTTTTCGCGTCTAATCGCGCGCTTTTTTGCTTAGATAAAAATAACGGTAAAATTTTATGGAAAAACAATGATGACGGCGAAAAGGCAAACTCGACGTTTGCGATAAAAGGCGACAAAATCTATCATGCAAGCCTAGGCGGCGCGCTTAGGTGCGTTGATAAAACAAACGGCAAATGCGTGTGGAGCCATAATGAAGGGCTGTTTGCGAGCAGCTGCACGATCTTAGACGAGCGGATTTTTGCGCGCACTCCGCAAACAAACGTGGATTTTAGAAAAAAGAGTGTCGGGGACGAAAAATATCACGCCCTCAGCGTGCAAAATAACGCAAATTCTGGTATAAATTCGAGCGAAAATTTAAGTGACGCAAATTTACAAACTTTTAAAACCCCCCCCCAATTTGCGGGCGGAAACGTTTTGCTGGTATGTGAACGCGACAGATTTTTGTTTTTTGACGCCCAAAGCGGACGGTTGATTAAGGAGTACCGAGCAAACGGCGTGCTTTATCGCGCGCCCGTATTTGCAAGCGGCGCCCTTTATATCGGCGATGAAAGCGGCAAAATGAGCCGTTACGAGATAGACGAAAATTATCAAATGCGCGAGAAATTTTCGTTTCAAGCTAGCGGTGCGATCTCCACAAACGCCGCACTTTGCGACGATAAGCTATATTTTGGGACGGAGGCGGGGCTGGTGTATTGCCTAGACGCGCAAAGCGGCGAAGAATATTTTAGGCAAAAGAGCTTAGGTGTCGCAAGGGATATTTTGCCGGGAGAAAACATCGTGATTCTAAGCGATAAGGGGCAGCTTGAATGCTACTGCGGCTAAAGCAGTAAATTTACTCCTTGATACGCGATTGGCTGCCTTCTGTAAATTTGCTAGCAAAGGTTAAAGTGCTCACTAAATTTACTGCATGAATTTAGCGTGCGCCGTGAATTATTGCCTACAATAGTGCCAAATTTACTGCCCGCACGAGTAAATTTGGTTTTACGCGCTTGCTTTAAATTTGACATCGCCGCCGCGTTAAATTTAGGTGGTATTTGGGCAAGGCGTGGTTTTTGCGATTGTTACCGGCGCGGTGGGCAAATTTGATGTAAATTTACCCGCGAGTATGAGTGCGCAAGCATACACGGTGTGGCGACGCTGTGTAAATTTACTCCTAGCAAGCTATGTCGCGCGATGTTTTGGCAAATTTAAGAGCAACGTCGAAATTTAGTGTGCCTATACCGTGCCGAATGTTATGTAAATTTGCTCTGAAAACCTACCTCTCGCCGCGCTAGGGAAAATTTTAAGATTGGGCTTAAATTTACTTCTAGCAAGCTGCGCCACGCGGAAGAAAAGACGCGGGATTTGAAAAAGTTTTAAATTTGCTCATAGCAAGCCTACGCCGCGCGGCGGTTAAAAACTCCTACGTAAAGCGCAAATATAAATCCCAGCCCTACAGCATAGGGCGCAAATTCCGTGATTCCTTTGCCCGAGCTAGCTAGCGAAAAGTTATGTGCAAACGCGGCTCCCGTCGTCATACCCAGCACGAAAACGGCAGAGCTGAGATTACCGGCGCCCATCTGCACGAGGTGCTTGCCTGGGCAGCCTTCGCTTAGGCTAAAACATACTCCTGCGAGCGCCATACCTAAAAAGCTCCATAAATAGTCTGTGTGCGCGATCGGTTGGGCTTCGAAGCCGAATTTATATTGCCCGAGCGCTAAATTTACTACGCTTGCAAAAACTATGACGCTAACTACGCCCCAAAACATTGAAAAATCTCCGCCGAACGCCTTGCCAAACGCGCCGACGCTGCAAAATTTGCTTTTATGCATGAACGCGCCCACTATCATAGCCAAAGCAAGAGAGATCAAAATCGGCGCGTGTTGGCTTCCCGGACCTTTCGTGCTGGTAAAAAGAGCGCCGTTTTCGCCGAATTTTAGCCCGTAAATTAGTGCCAAAAGCATTAATATGCCGATTATTGCGGGCAGTACGCCGATCGCGCCGCTTACTTGCACGCTCCCGCTTAGCCTATAACCGCGCTTTTTAAGCAAAAAGCCGCATAATACGCCGATTATTAGCCCTGCAAGTCCCGAGATAGCCGTCATATCGCCTCCGCCTAGGCGTAAAAACGCGCGCCACGGGCAACCTAAAAAGACTAGGCAACCTATCATCGCAAAAATCCCCAGAAAGAATTTGATAAACGGCGCTTCGCCGCTAGTCGCGCGAAATTCGCGCGTCCATAACGTGCTCGCGATAAATCCGCCTAAGATTAGACCGATGATTTCGGGGCGGACGTATTGCACGACGCCCGCGCGATGCAAACCCAAAGCGCCTGCCGTATCGCGCAGGAAGCATGCCGCGCAAATGCCCATGTTGCCGGGGTTTCCAAAATACACTAAAAGTGCGCCTAATGCGCCAAGAGCGCCGCCTGCGACGATATACCAGATAGAATTTTTCATAAGAAGACCTTGAAATTTAGTAAGATCGACCGATCTCTTATTTGGAATTCTAGCGCGAATAAAATAAAAAGTAAATAAAGCTATTTATTAATTTGCTTAAGCGGTGACCGCGCTTTGGCACGCTATTGTCGCTAGGCTTCCCGAATCTTTTGTGTTTGTAAAAAGCGTGCCGTTTCGCCGAATCTAAATTTAGCCTAAATTTAACGAGTATTAGATAAAATCGCGGTTTTTAATAGCTAATAAAGGTAAATTCGGTGAAAAAAAGGCAAAATTGGAGTTCAAGACTTACGTATATTTTGGAGATTGCGGGTGCTACGGTCGGATTTGGCGCGAATTGGAGGTTTCCTTATATCGTCGGGCAACCCGGCGGCGGCGCATACGTCTTAACGTTTTGTATCGCGATGATCGTGATAGGAATTCCTATGATTTTGGTAGAAAACGCTATCGGCAGGCGATTAAAAGTAAATGTCGTAGATGCTTTTAGCGGCACGGCAAACGGCAAGCAAATCTCTCAATTTTGGAAAATCGCGGGCTATATGAGCCTTGCGGGCGCATTTGGGATTATGGCTTATTATATGGTGATCGGCGGTTGGGTGCTAAACTACATCGCACAGATTATTTTCGGGATACTTGATCTTTCTAAGGCGATTGATTTTCAGGTTACAAGCGCATTTTACGAGCAAAATATCGTAAATAACCCGCTTTCCATCAGCTTTGCGACGCTTGTTTTCGTGCTCGTTAATTACATCATCTTAGTGCAAGGAGCGGTTAACGGCATTGAAAAAGCCGCAAAATACCTAATGCCGCTTTTATTTTTGCTGATGCTAACGATGGTGATTAAAAATATCACGCTTGAGGGGGCGATGCAAGGCATTAAATTTTATCTTACGCCCGATTTTTCAAAGATAAATATGAAACTGTTTATCGACGTTTTGGGGCAGGTATTTTTCGCGCTTTCGCTTGGATTTGGCGTGATGATAACGCTTTCCAGCTTTGTGAAAAAGGACGAAGCTTTGGTTAAAATTTCAATCATCACGGGCATTTTAAACACCGCTATCGCCGTGCTTGCGGGCTTTATGATCTTTCCGTCGCTTTTTACCTTCGGAATCGAGCCTAATAGCGGCCCGAGCCTCGTTTTTAAAAGTCTTCCCATAGTGTTTTCAAATATGCCTTTGGGCAGCTTTTTTGCCGTATCGTTTTTTACTCTTTTGATGATTGCCGCGCTTACGACGTCGCTGCCGATTTATGAAGTGCTTATAACGACCGTTCAGG
>JAJQAF010000196.1 GCA_021203945.1 Campylobacter sp. | reverse complement strand
AAGCGGCGATGAAGAATCTCTACATCAATTTCGCGTAAATTTACGAAAAACACGCTCGATATTGAAGACTTTCAGCGGTGTTTTTGACGAAAAAGTAAGCGAATTTTTCGGTGAAAAATTTAAATTTTTGGCAAATACCACAAACAAAAAGCGCGATTTAGACGTATTTTTAGAATTTTTGCGAACCCAAAAAAACGCAGACGAGCTAATTTATCTCGTTTCAAAAGCAAAACAAATCGAATACGAAAACCTTACTCAATGCTTAAATAATGAGGCAAATAGCGATTTTTTAAGGGAATGGGAGCTTTTTTTAAACGAAGAGAGCGATTTTTATAAAGGCAAACTTGCGGACGTGCCTTTGGGTAGGCTTTGCGCATACGAAACGCGTTCGGGACTTGTTTTGCTGGAAACAAAAATCAACGCGCTAAACGAAGAGAGCGCAAATGAAAATTTTCATAAAATTCGTATAGATTTTAAGCGCCTAAGATACGTTTTAGAGAGCTTCTGCGATGTTTTTTATATCGCGAATTTTAAAAAATATCAAGCTCGCGTAAAACTTATGCAAGAGCTATTCGGAGAGCTTCAAGATCGCGATGTTTGGTTGGAAATTTTAGATAAAATGCCGCCTAGCGAAGTCGTGAATAAGATCCAAAATAAAATTTACAAACAAATTTACAAACTACGCGAGGAAATTTTGCAAAAACGAGCTAAATTTATTCGTCAAACTCGCAAAATTTCACGAAATTTGAAAATTTATTATATTTAAAGGTTATAAAAATTTATGGAAAAACAAGAAAAAATCGTCGATATGTTTAATCAAATCGCTCCTACCTACGACGTCGCAAATCGAGTGTTAAGCCTCGGCATAGACGTTAGTTGGAGAAAATATGCATGCAGATATATGCTTGAAATTTTTAAAAATCAAAAAATAAACATAATTGACGTTGCCTGTGGCACGGGCGATATGATGGGACTTTGGAAGCAAACGGCGGATGAGTTTAACGTGCGGATACAAAAACTCGTAGGTGTTGATCCGTCAAGCGGAATGCTCACGGAAGCTAAACAAAAATTCCCTCATTTTAGTTTTTTGCAAGCCTATGCCGATAATACGACGCTAGAAAGCGAATTTGGTGAAATTTTAAGCATAAGCTACGGGATACGCAACGTCGTAGAGCGTAAAGCTGCGTTATGCGAGTTTAATAGAGTTTTAAAATTAGGCGGTTACGTCGTCGTTTTGGAATTTACGAAACGTAGCAAAAAAGGTTTTGCAACTAGCTTTAGAGATTTTTATTTAAGCAAAATTTTGCCTAAAATAGGCGGTTTTATATCTAAAAATAAAGAGGCTTACGAGTATTTGCCAAATTCGATCGAAAATTTTCTAGACGCAAAAACTTTTTGCGACGAACTGCGTGAAGCGGGCTTTGATGTAGAGCTTTGCAAAGGTTTTAGCATGGAAATCTCAACTCTGTTTATCGCTAAAAAAGTAAGGCAATGTTAAGCGTAAGCGAGCTGAACGAACAGGCAAAAAGCTTACTGGAAACGACGTTTAGTTATGTTGAGGTAAAAGGCGAAATTTCGCGGCTTACAAAACATAGCTCCGGACATTGGTATTTTACTTTAAAAGACGAAAACGCCGCCGTTTCCGCCGTGATGTATCGCATGAATAATGCGAAGTTAAAATTTAACGTGCTGGACGGCATGAAGGTCGTCATATACGGCAAAGTATCTCTATATACGCCAAACGGTTCGTATCAGCTGATCGCCGCATCTCTTAGACCGGACGGCGAGGGCGAGCTGGAGCTTGCGTTTAAACAGCTGAAAGAGCGGCTGGAGCGTGAAGGTTTGTTTGAAGTCGGCGCTAAAAAGACCATCCCGCAACTTCCAAAACGTATAGCTTTAATTACTTCGGTAACTTCCGCCGCGTTGCAAGATATGCTAAAGGTCGTTAAAACGCGCTGGAAGCTTAGTAAAATTTTCATTTTCGACGCTCTTACTCAAGGAGAGAATGCTCCGACTTCACTTATTCGCGCGCTAAAAAGGGCGGACGAATATGGAGTCGACGTCATAGTTTTGGCTCGCGGAGGCGGTAGCAGAGAGGATCTTTGGTGCTTCAACGACGAAGGGCTTGCTCGCGCCGTATATGCGACAAAAACGCCCGTTGTAAGCGCTATCGGGCATGAGATAGATTATGTTATTAGCGACTTTGTAGCCGATCGTAGAGCGCTTACGCCGAGTGCGGCTATGCTTGATATTTTGCCTGACGAAGAGATGTTTTTTCAGTATTTAGATAGGCTTGAAGACGATATTAAAGGCGCGGTTAAGCTTAAAATTTTACATAAAAAAAATCAGCTTGAAATTTTAGCATCCAAATTTTCTACCGATGCGTTGAAAGCGCGTATCAAACTAAAATTTAGTGAAATAAACAACAAGCAAACGGCTATAAAAAATCTAATATCAAGGAAAATTTTGACCCTAAACTCAACCCTTCAATCTCTTCAAAAGGCTTACGAAATGCGTGAAATTTTCTTTGAAAATACGAAAAATTTAATCGAATTAAGACAAAACGGTAAAAACGTAACGCTTGAGGCGTTAAATTTAGGTGATGAAGTCGAGCTTATTTCGCAGAATACGCATAAAACGGCTAAAATAATACAATCAAAGGAGCGATTATGAGTAGAAAAATAAATTTTAGCGCCGGTCCGAGCGCGCTACCGCTTAGCGTTTTGCAACATGCGCAAAACGAACTGACGGATTATCAGGGCAAAGGTTTTTCAATAATGGAGATAAGCCATAGAAGTAAAATTTTTGAAGAGGTGCATTTTGGAGCGATGGATAAAATTCGCACGCTTTACGGTATCGGCAACGAATATGAAATTTTATTTTTACAAGGCGGCGCTCATTTACAGTTTAGTATGATACCGATGAATCTTTATCAAGGCGGCAAGGCTCAATACGCAAATACTGGCGTTTGGACGAATAAAGCCATAAAAGAGGCGCAAATTTTAGGCATAAAACCCGATGTCGTAGCAAGCAGCGAGAGTGATAAATTCGCCTATATTCCGCAGATAAATTTTAGCGACGATGCCGATTATGCGTATATTTGCAGCAACAATACCATTTACGGCACGCAGTATAAAAGTCTTCCGAAAACCAAATCCCCGTTAGTCATAGACGCTTCAAGCGATTTTTTCTCCCGCCCGCTTGATTTTTCCGGTATCGGGCTGCTTTACGGCGGAGCGCAGAAAAACGCGGGTCCAAGCGGCGTAACCGTCGTGATAATAAGAAAAGATCTGATTGAGCGCGTAAGCAATCCGAACGTGCCGATGTTTTTACGTTACAAAACCCATGCGGAGGCGAAATCTCTTTACAATACGCCGCCTACGTTTGGAATTTATCTATTAAGCTTAACTATGAAATGGCTGTTAGATCAAGGCGGATTAAGCAAAATTCAAGCCAAAAACGCGGCAAAATCGGCGATGATATATGAAACGATAGACGGCTCAAACGGCTTTTACAAAGCTCATGCGCGCACAGATAGTCGTTCCGATATGAACGTAAGCTTTAACGTCGCGGTAAATGCCGAGCTGGAGCCCGTATTTGTCGCGCAAGCCGAAAGCGAAGGTATGCTCGGGCTTAAGGGACATCGTCATTTAGGCGGTATTCGCGCGTCTATTTATAATGCCGTGAGTGAGCAAGACGTTAAAATTTTAGTCGAATTTATGAAAGAATTTATGAAAAAACATGGCTGAAATCGAAAACGAAGAATATCTAAGTAAACAAATCCTTACCTATCTAGGCAATAAACGCTCATTACTCGGCTTCATCGAACAGGGCGTAAAGTTCGCTAAAAAAGAGCTCGGGCGCGATAAGCTGCGCTGTGCGGATC
>JAJQAF010000046.1 GCA_021203945.1 Campylobacter sp. | reverse complement strand
TGGTAGTTTGCATATAAATTTCAATCCGCTCATATCGCGATTCAAAGACTACATAGCCTTACCTAAACAAAACGGCTATCAAACGATTCATACAACGATTTTCGATAATAAAAGCATATTTGAAGCCCAAGTGCGAACATACGATATGCATAAGACCGCAGAATACGGAGTCGCGGCACATTGGAAATACAAAAATGGCGAAGGCAGCCTACTAAATCCTAAGCTGGACTGGCTAAACGACATAGGTATGCAAAACGGCGAAAGCGAAAATAATCCCGAAGAGCTTTACGAATACGCCAAAGATAGCCTTTATATCGAAGATATAGCGGTTTATTCGCCGAAGGGAGAGGTCTTTACTCTACCGCGCGGAGCTACGGCGCTTGACTACGCATACGAAATTCATACGGAAATAGGGCTTTACGCAAAAGAAGCCTACATAAATCGCGTCAGAATGCCGCTTTTAACGGAGCTTAAAAACGGTGATATCGTCCGTATCGTAACCGGTGAGGAGGCAAAATATCGATGTTCGTGGATGAATAGCGTCCGCACGGGTAAGGCGCGGGCGACGATCCGTTCATTTTGCAAACAAAAGATAAAAGAGATAAATCATAAAATAGCAGTAGATATTCTAAAATCAGTCTTTGGAGTATCTTTACAAAGAATTTTGGACTGGATAGAACGCGAAAATTTAAGTAAGAAAATTTTTAAAGCGGCTACCGATTCGGTCTATCTTCAAGAGGTCGCGAACGCACTTAAAAAATATATTCGCAAAGAACGACCGTTTTTGATAGCTCTGGGCGACAAATATCAAATCAAAAAACAGAAATTTGAAAATATCGTGATATACTCCAATCACAAAATAAACAACGTCGAATTCGATTATTGTTGCAATCCGAAACGCGGCGATAGCATAATAGGCTTTAAAAACGGACACACGGTAACGGTTCATCACAAACTTTGCGAAAGAGCCGGTAAACTAATGGATAAAAATGAAGAGATTATCTTTGTCAAATGGACGAGAAACGCGCCGTATAGGTATAAAATTTTGCTAAATTTAGAAAATCGCAAAGGCTCTTTGGCTGAATTTTTAACCTATCTTGCGCGACTTGACGTAAATTTAGCTACAATCATGTTAAATGAAGCGAACGACGTTACGGGGGATTTGTTTGAACTAAGCGTCGAGATAGCCGAAAATATCAACGCAAACGGCATTAGGGATAAGCTAAAAGAGCGATATAAGATAATTGATTTCGTATCGCAAAGCGACCCGTATCATAACTAAATTTAAGGAGAAAAAATGGTTGATTTAATGCAAATCATGCAAGAGATCAAAAGAGGCGTCGCAGAAATAATCGATGAAGAACGTATATTGAATTTGATTAAAAATTTTTACGAGAATGGCGAAAAATTCTACGTTAAAGCCGGCTTTGATCCTACTGCGCCGGACTTGCACCTAGGACATACGGTCGTGCTGGGTAAAATGGCGCTGCTTCAAAAACACGGAGCTATCGTGCAGTTTTTGATAGGTGATTTTACCGGACAAATCGGCGATCCAAGCGGCAAATCGGTAACTCGCAAAAAATTAGACCGACAGACCGTTTTAAAAAACGCCAAAACTTACGAAGAGCAGGTTTTTAAAATTTTAGATCCGAATAAAACGCAAATAATGTTTAACTCCAAATGGACGAACGAGCTTGGCGCATCGGGTATCGTCGAGCTTACAAGCACGTTTCCGGTAGCCAGAATGCTTGAGCGCGACGATTTTGAAAAACGTATAAAAGCCGGAAATCCGATTTCTATCAGCGAATTTTTATATCCGCTGATACAAGGATACGATAGCGTCGCAATGAAATGCGATATCGAAATGGGCGGAACGGATCAGAAATTTAATCTGCTAATGGGTCGGACCTTGCAGAGAATTTACAACGTCGGAAAAGAGCAAGCCGTCATAATGATGCCGCTTCTTGAAGGGCTTGACGGCGTAAATAAGATGAGTAAAAGTTTGGGAAATTATATAGGAGTGACCGATAGCGCAAACGATATGTTCGCTAAAACGCTTAGCGTAAGCGATGAGCTTATGTGGCGATGGTATGAGCTTTTAAGTACTAAAAATTTAGAAGAGATAAATCGGCTAAAACACGCGGTTCAAAGCGGCGAATATCACCCCAAAAAAGCAAAAGAGGATTTAGCTTACGAAATTACGGCTCGCTATCACGGAAATGACGCGGCAAACGTAGCGCGCGATGAATTTAATAAGATTCACGTTCAAAACCAAATTCCAACAGAGCTTGAGACATTTGATATGAGCGCTCCGGCTTGGATAGTAGAGGCATTGACTCGTTGCAAGCTAAGTCCTACGAACTCTCAAGCAAGACGCGATATAACCGCAAATGCCGTAAGCGTCAATCAAAAAAAGATAGACGACGAGCAGCTTAAACTCGAAGCAGGCGAATATGTATTGCAGGTAGGCAAACGAAAATTCGCAAAATTAAAGGTTGTCTAATGGAGTTTAAATCATTAAAAATAGGACAATATGAGATAAAATATCCGATATTCCAAGGCGGTATGGGGCTTGGTATCAGCTGGGACAAACTGGCGGGCAACGTGAGCCTTGAGGGCGGGCTTGGTATAATAAGCTCCGTGGGAACGGGCTATTACGAAAATCGCACGCACATAGAAAAAGAGCTAAACGCAAAGCCGTTCGGCAGCGAGAATTTTTATTCTACGGCGGGGCTAAGAGCCGTCATTGAAAACGCTCGTAAAATTTGCGGCGATTTACCGCTTGGAGTAAATATAATGTATGCGGCAAACGATTACGCAAGAGTCGTAAAAGACGCATGCGAAGCCGGTATAAGCATCATAGTTTCGGGTGCGGGGTTACCTACGAATTTACCGGAATTTACGGAAAATTTTAAACAAGTAGCGCTAGTTCCGATAGTCTCTAGCGCCAAAGCGTTAAAAATCATATGCAAACGCTGGACTCAACGATACAAACGCTTGCCGGACGCAGTCGTGTTAGAAGGTCCGTTAAGCGGAGGTCATCAAGGTTTTACTTACGAGCAATGCATAGATCCCGAATATCAACTGGAAAAGCTAATCAAGCCCGTAAAAGACGAGATAAAGGAATGGGGAGACTTTCCCCTTATCGCCGCGGGCGGCATTTGGGACAAAAAAGACATTCAAAAAGTTATGGAGCTAGGAGCAGACGGCGTTCAAATGGGCACTCGCTTCATAGGTACCCACGAATGCGACGCCGACATCGGCTTTAAAGAGGTTATACTAAACGCAAAAAAAGAAGATATAGAGCTTATAAAAAGTCCCGTGGGCTACCCTGCTCGCGGTATCAGAACTAATCTGCTAAATTTAGTCGATAAAAAAATCGGACCTAAAATTCAATGCATAAGCAATTGCGTAAGCCCGTGTCAGCGAGGTAAAGAGGCTAAACAAGTAGGATATTGTATCGCCGATCGTTTATCGGACGCTTATCACGGCAAAAAAGATACGGGACTATTTTTTACCGGCGCAAACGGATATAAACTAAAAGAAATAATAAGCGTAAAAGAGCTTATGGCTAAGTTGGTTAACGGCGAAAATGATTAGAAAATTTTTCGCCGTTTTACTGATGACTGTCGGGCTTTTCGCCGCAAACGAGGCTGAAATTTTTAAAAATTTCGATCGAAATTTCGCTACCTCTACAAAAGAGCAAAAGACGAAATTTCACGACGATATAAAGCATATTTACGTTCAATCCATAATAAACAACGACACGAATTTAAAAAAGCAAACGCTTTTAAGATTGATTTTAAGCGCAAAGGCTCTTGGGCTGGATACAAGCCCCTATGTGTCCGATCTAAACGAGATAAACGGTCAAAAGCAAGATCGTTCCGCTA
>JAJQAF010000254.1 GCA_021203945.1 Campylobacter sp. | reverse complement strand
CTTTTTATAATAAATTAGCATTAAATCGCTTTATTGCCTATGGATGTGAAATTTCAAATTTTTGATTATAGTCGCGATCTTTTGGAGTTTTTCTATCTTATCTCCATCGTTTCCGTTACGGATTTGAAGCCGTAAATTTTCATAAAATTTTATCTTTAAATTTACAATCGCGATTAATAATTTTCTCTCATCTTCGATCACTAACGCGCTTTCGTCAAGCTCGATCTCGCGAAGTAAAATTTCATCGTTTTCGCCGTTTTTAGACAATATCGCCCTAAAGCCGTCTTTGTGATGTAGAAAAAATTTCTCGTCTATCGTATCAAGCACGATTTGAGCGAAATTTTCATTAAAAAGCATACTTTTTAAAATCGAAATTTCAAGAATATCCTTTTGCGCGCGAACGATAGGTTTATCGATAAAATTTTGCCTTGAAATTTGCGGCTCCCGCACTCTTACGCCGCCTAAGGAAAACGAATTTATATCTATACCGAGCAAACTTGCCACAAGCGGAGCATAGCTTGCGGCAACGATATTTTTTAAATTTTTAGCGTATGAAATTATCTCCTCAAGGCATTTTTGCTTTTGGATCGGACGACTTATATCGTAGCCTTTAACTATCTGACGAATATAAAATTCTCCAAGCTCTACGCCGGAGCCGAAAAGATCGTTTAGCTCCTTGATCTTGCCCGCAAACACCATATCTGCGGGATCCGCTCCGCCCGCGATAATAACGACGCTTCCGTCGATTTCGTTGAGGCTTAAAAGACGAGAGGATTTTACGGCGGCGTTTATGCCCGCGCTATCGCCGTCAAAACAAAGGATAACGTTTATATCCTCGCGCTTTAAAAGCGGTAAATGCTTTTCGGTTAAAGCCGTTCCAAGCACGGCTACGGCGTTATTAAAGCCCGCAAAATGTAACATTATTACGTCCAAATAACCCTCGGTAATGATAATCTGCTTTTTTTCAAAAATTTTCTGTCTGGCCAAATGATAGCCGTAGAGCAATTTTGATTTATCAAATACCGCACTTTGGGGAGAATTTACGTATTTTGCAGGATTATTCGAGATGGTTCTGCCGCCAAATCCCACGAGCTTACCCGTATGCCCGTAGATCGGAAAAGTTATGCGGTTAATGAAGCTTGCGTAAATTCCGCGCTCGTTTTGCTTTACTATACCGACTTCCAAAGCTTCGCTCGGAGCTATTTTTTCATTTTCGAGCAATCTTACGGTCTGAGCGTTTTCTCCCGCCCAACCAAGCTCGAAGCGCTCTATCATCGCATCGCTTATACCGCGCGAATAGATATACCTCATCGCCTCTTCGTTTTTGTAAAGCGCACTTCTGTAAAGGGCGTTTGCATTTTCTAATATATGTTTGTTTTCTTTCGGCGGTAGATTTCTATCCTGCGTATATTCAAGGCTAAAATTTGAAATTTGAGCGATCTTTTCGATGGCTTCCGGATAGTTTAACTTTTCGTATTCCATTACGAATTTTATCGCGTCTCCGCCCGCTTTGCAGGCAAAACAATGATAAATTTGCCTATTTTGGTTAATACTCATGCTCGGATTTCTATCGTCGTGAAAAGGACAGACGCATTTGTAGTTAGAACCCATTTTTCGCACGGGGATATAATGCGAGATAATATCCACGATATCGATTTGATCTTTTAGTTTTTGTATCGATTTTTCATCTATCATAAGCAAAATTATACTACCGCTTTGCTATAATGCAATTAAATTTTAAATCTAAAGTAGTAAGCGTGGATATTTTTTTTATAGAACATAGAGATCCTATTTTTAGTCTTATCGTGCTTTTTGCCATTATTTTGATGATAGCGGCGCTCAGTTATGCGTGGGGAATTTTTTCCGGTAAAGACGAGAAAAAACGCATAGAAAAATTTATAAAAAAATTCGACAATAAAGGCGGCATAAGCGAGCAACACAGACAAATGCTCTTAAGCCCCGAAATCGACGTCCAAAGCCTTAGTTTGCTCGGCATAACGTTTGCCAAAAACGGAGATTTCGAAAAAGCCGTCGGCGTATATCTCATAGCGCTAACAAAAATAAAAGATAAGCACGAGAAAGAATTTATCCTAAACGAATTGGGTGAAGTTTATTTTAAAGCGGGCTTTTTAAAACGCGCAAACGATGTATTTTTGCAGGCTTTGGAGCTTAGTCCGCGAAACGCTACGGCTCTTCGGTTTTTAACTATGATAGACGAAAAGCTTAAAAATTACGAAGAGGCGCTTTTTGCTCTAAATTCTCTTGAGGAACTAGGCGTCAACGTCCAAGCGCAAAAGGTCTATATAAAGGCAAACGTTATATTAGACGATAAAAATTCGACGACCGAAGAAAAGAGCGATAAAATTTTAGCCCTTAGCCATGATTTTACGCTTTTAAAACGTATGGCTATGCAGCTTTGGATTAAAAACGGTTTAAATTTGAAAAATTTTACTGATTTTGCAGATTTGGACGACGTTATAGACATTATTTACCGCAAAAACGAACCCGTAAATTTAAAGGACGACGATTATAAGGCGCTTTTTTATGCAAAGGGAACCATAGACGAAAAATGCGAAATAAAGGGCTTTGAACTAAACGTGATTAAAAATTTAAACGACGCGGGTTTTGAACGAGCCGAGCTAAATTTCAACTACGTTTGCAAAAGCTGTAAAAATTCTTTCCCTATGCATTTTTATCGCTGTCCGATGTGTCACGAACTCGGAAGCGTGAAAATTTTACCTTATATCACGGAAAAACCCGATGAAAACAGTATGCCTTTTTAGCGACGGATCGTGTCTTGATAATCCGGGCGCGGGCGGTTGGGCGTATATTTTGGAATTTAACGGCGTAGTTAAAAAAAATAGCGGCGGCTCTAAAGATACGACGAATAACCAAATGGAACTAACGGCGGTTATCGAGGGTTTAAAGGCGCTAAAAGAGCCTTGCGAGGTAAATTTATTTACCGACAGTTCATATGTTGCAAACGCGATAAATGGCTGGCTGTTCGACTGGATAAAGAAAAATTTCAAAGATATAAAAAACGTTTCGCTTTGGCAAGAATATCTGCGCGTTTCAAAGCCGCACAAAGTTAGCGCTAACTGGATAAAGGCGCACAACGGACATCCGCAAAACGAGGAATGCGACGAGATGGCTCGCGATCAGGCGATAAAATTTAAAACGAGGCTTTAATATTATGAAAAATTTAGAAGATTTACTAGGTTATAAATTTAAAGACGGCAAAATTTTAAACGAAGCGCTAACGCACAAAAGCACTAAATTACCGTATAACAACGAGCGTTTGGAATTTTTAGGCGACGCGGTGATGGATCTAATCGTCGGCGAATATCTATTTAAAAAATTTAGTAAAACCAACGAAGGAGATATGAGCAAACTTCGTGCGGGGCTCGTAAATGAAAAAAGTTTCGCAAATATGGCAAAACAGCTAAATTTAGGCGATTTTATACGTCTTTCTACTGCCGAAGCAAACAACGGCGGTCGCGAAAAAGCAAGCCTTCTAAGCGATACGTTTGAAGCCGTTATGGGAGCTATTTACCTTGAGTCGGGACTGGATAAAGTTCGCGAAATAGCGGTGCGTTTGCTTGAAATTTGCTACCCTAAAATCGACTTTACGCACCTGGTAAAGGATTATAAAACCGCACTTCAGGAGATTACGCAAGCAAGCTTCGGCGTAACGCCCGTTTAAGAACTCGTGCGCTCTTTAGGACCAGATCATAAATAAGAATTTGAGATTGCGCTTTTATTAAACGGTCGTGAAATTTCACGAGCTATCGGCAATTCCAAGAAAGAAGCCCAACAAATAGCCGCAAAAATCGCGATTGAAAAGTTAAAAAAATAGGAAAAAATTTGAATACGTTCGGACGCAGATTAACTCTTACCAC
>JAJQAF010000307.1 GCA_021203945.1 Campylobacter sp. | reverse complement strand
AACAACTATACAATCGGCGCTTTCCACCTCTTATGCGGCGTTTTTAGCGTGATGGACGCCTACGATATTTAAATTTAACGAAGCAAGCGCCTCTTTTACTTTATTTTCGTATTCGTCGTAACTTCTTCTAAGGCTTGCATAAGGTATAAATACGATTTTTTTACCGGCAAGATTATTTTCTTTGGCAAATTTACCGATCCATTCTACTGCGTGAGATAAATACGGAGTATCTTTATATCCCGAACTTGAGAGCAAAAGTGCTTTTTGCTTTGCGTGATCGCGTTTTTTTATAGGAAAAGCCTTTTCTTTGGCGCTTAAATTCATTCCTCCGACCATAGCTATACCGGCGCCTAACGCGGCTATTTTAACAAAGCTTCTTCTTTGTTCTTTCATGATTTCTCCTTTGAAATAAGATTGCTTGATAAAATTCTATCCTTATACTTATAAATATATACTTAAAATTTATTAATTTTGTAATTTAAATTTTTATCAAAATAACTTGATCAAATGTCTAGCATAAAAGCTTTTGCATATATATTTGAGCGATAAAACATAATTTATAAATTTAATTTTAATTTATAATATTTACATAATATATAAGCTTAAATGCCTAAATTTAGGTTTATATAAAAATTCAATTTAAGATATACTAATACCAATATGTAAATTTTTGTAAAAAATAAAATAAATAAAAAATTAATTTTTTAATTTAAAACTTAGTTTATTTGTAGTATAGTTTCGGTAACCAAATTTTTTTTAAAGGAGAAACGTTATGGGAACCAGAAGAGAACATGACTTCATAGGTGAGCTTGAGATAGCTGATGATGTATATTATGGGGTGCAAACATTCAGAGCCCTTGAAAATTTCCATATGAGCGGAAGAAAGTTAAGCGATTATCCTTATTTTATAAAAGCTTTTGCTCAGATTAAAAAAGCAGCTGCGCTTGCAAACAAAGAAGTCGGTGTTTTGGATGCCGATAAGGCCGATGCTATCGCTAAAGCTTGCGATAGAATAATAGCCGGCGAATTTAAAGATCAATTCGTCGTAGATATGATTCAAGGCGGTGCGGGAACTTCGACGAATATGAATGCAAACGAAGTTATAACCAACATTGCGCTTGAAAGTATGGGACATAAAAAAGGAGAGTATCAATTCCTTCATCCGAACGATCATACGAATTTAGGTCAAAGCACGAACGACGCTTATCCGAGCTCTATTAAAGTAGCCGCTTACGCCAAACTTACCGATTTGCTAAATGCTATGGAGCTACTTAAAAACGAGCTTGAGCTAAAGGCAAATGAGTTTAAGGACAAATTCAAAATGGGAAGAAAGGATCTTGAAGATGCCGTTCCTACGACACTTGGCAATACATTTAACGCATTTGCAAGCTATATCAAAAGCGATATAGGAAAAATTACCGCCGCACGCGAGTCGATGACATGCCTAAATATGGGCGCTACGGCGATCGGAACCGGTATTAACTGCCATCCTGATTATAAAGTCGCGGTGCATAAAATTTTAAGCCAAATCACGGGCGTAAGCTACAAACCTGCCGATGATTTTGTCGCCGCCACTCAAGATACCGCCGATTTTGTCTATGTAAGCGGCGCGCTTAAAACGGCTGCGGTCAGACTAAGCAAAATAGCAAACGATTTGCGCCTTATGAACTCAGGTCCAAGGTGCGGATTGGGCGAGATAAATTTACCGCAAATGCAACCGGGCAGCTCGATTATGCCGGGTAAGGTAAATCCGGTTATCGCCGAGGTTGTAGGCGAAGCGTGCTATGAGGTTATCGGAAACGACGTAACCGTCATGCTTTGCTCCGAAAGAGGCGAATTTGAACTAAACGCGTTTGAGCCGGGAATTGCTTACGGGTTATTTAACTCCATTGCGATATTAGAAAACGCCATGAGAACCTTAGCCCAAAAGGCTATCAAAAAACTTACCGCAAATCCTGAAGCTTGCTTGAAATCCGTTTTAGGTTCTGTGGGTATCGTTACGGCGTTTAATCCGCATATCGGTTACGAAAAATCGGCAAGTATCGCAAAAGAAGCGCTTGCTACGGGTAAAGCCGTGGGAGATATATGCTTGGAGCGCGGATATTTGAGTAAAGAGCAGATAGATAAAATTTTAGAGCCTAAAAATATGCTAAATCCTAGCATGGGCAAATAAATTTGAACTGAAATTTAGTCGAGAGTATTAAATTTGAATTTGATACTCTCAGGGTTGTAAATAAAATCTTAATAAAGGAGCTTTTATGGATATAATGCTGATTTTACAGATTATAGTCCTATTTGGAGGTATCTATTTAGGCGTTAAGTTAGGCGGTATGGGTGTCGGTTATGCCGGCGGTCTTGGTATAGTTATTTTGGCTATGCTCGGTATGAAAGTGGAGATGAAAGGCATCCCTATGGATGTTATTCTCATCATAGCTTCGGTTATTTCGGCGATTACGGCTATGCAAGTTGCGGGCGGACTTGATTATTTGGTTCAAGTGGCTTCTAAAATTTTGCGTAAGAATCCAAAGCAAATCAACTATCTCGCTCCTACGGTTACTTATCTGCTAACAATATTTGCAGGAACGGGACACACTGCTTTTTCAATGCTTCCGGTTATAACCGAAGTTGCAAAAGGTCAAAATATCAAGCCTTCCGCACCGCTTGCGTTAGCTGTTGTTTCAAGCCAAGTTGCCATTACTGCCAGCCCGATTTCGGCGGCGTTTGTTGCGATGACGGGCGTTTGCGAACCCTTAGGTGTTAGCTATCCTACGTTGCTATTTATCTGCGTATCTACGACCTTTGTAGCTATGCTTGCAACTGCGTTTTTCGTAAATAAATTTTACGATTTGGATCTTTCAAAAGATCCTATCTATCAAGATAGATTGGCTAAAGGTCTTGTTGAAGAGGTTAAAGCGGCGGAATATAAAGAGCTTAAGCCGTATGCTAAAAGATCCGTTTTGATATTTGGTATCGGAGTTTTGATCATCGTCGCTTATGCGCTTGCTATTTCAAAAAGCGTGGATTTGGTGAAAAATCCTATCCTTACAAGGGATAACGCGATTATCAGCTTAATGCTAACGATAGGTTTTGCTATCGTAGTTTTATGCAAGGTAGAAACGGGCAAACTTCTTTCTACCAGCACATTCCAAAGCGGTATGAATGCGTGCATATGTATCATCGGTATCGCATGGCTCGGAACGACATTTGTAAACGGACACATTGACAGCATAAAAGAAGTGGCTAAAAACGTAGTCGTTCAGTATCCGTTTGTTTTGGCGATCGTGCTTTATTTCTTGAGTTGTTTGCTCTACTCGCAAGCCGCCACGACTCGCGTTATGATGCCTGCCGTTGCCGCTGCGCTCGGTATGACAAGCCCTGAAAACTCACAATACGTTTGGATACTAGTCGCTTCGTTTGCGGCTGTTTCGGGACTATTTGTTCTACCTACGTATCCTACGACTTTAGGTGCGATAGCGATGGACGATACGGGAACGACAAAAGTCGGTAAATTCGTATTTAACCACTCTTTCTTTATCCCGGGAACCATTATGGTTGCGATATCCGTCGCATTAGGGTTTTTACTCGCCCCTGCGCTTATCTAAAAATTTAGCCGAGAGTTTAAATCTCGGCTTTTTAAATTTTGCTTATCTTTTATATTTTTTGATAATCTATTACGTAAAATTTTAACAAAGTATCTATTTACTCCCGTTGCATCACTATTTTTTATATTCAAAACGGCTTATTTGACGTAATATAAATATATTTAAAAACCGTAATAAGCCCTAAAAATCGGTTTAAATACCGATAAGCTAAAAATTTATATAAAATTTAAATTCAATATCGATAATCTGTTTTAAAGAAAAAAATATAAAATATAAAAATTAAACTATATACTTAAGTAA
>JAJQAF010000050.1 GCA_021203945.1 Campylobacter sp. | reverse complement strand
ATACTGGGGCGAAATAGAGAGCTCCGTCGAAAATATAATCATAAGAAATATGTTTGAAAAGCCTGATTTTTTGGACTTTGAAGCGTTATCAAACGGGCTTTGGCTAATTGAAAATTTAATATCGCAACCGAATTTATCATGGTTTTACGAGCATATCTCAAACACCTTAAGCGTTACTAAAAATAAGGAAGAATTTAGAATTTACGCTAAAATGCTTGCCGCTTTACAAGAAAAAATTATTCATATTCCGTTTATTTATAACGAAATTTCAGGGCTTTTTCAGCTAAAAATAGAGCAAAATATAAGCGGAGTTTATCTGGTATTTTCAAATTTCGCGCCGATTATTTTTAATTTTAACGACGAATTTATTAACGTAACGACGCCGTTTAGAAATGTTGCGAACCTTTTGAAAAACGAATTCGAATGTGAAATAAGCGTGCGAAACGTCTTACCTTTTTGGAACAAAAACGACAAAATAGTCGATTTTAAGGGATAATTTGAATCAATTAAAACATCTTGGCATCATTATGGACGGCAACGGACGCTGGGCGAAAAAGCGCGGATTTTTACGAACGAAGGGTCATGAAGTCGGCGCAAACGTAGTAGAGAAAATATGTGAATTTTGTATAGATGAAAATATTGAAATTTTAAGTCTTTATGCATTCAGCACCGAAAACTGGAAACGCCCGCAAAAAGAGGTTGATTTTTTGATGGATTTACTTAAAAAATTTCTTATCTCAAAGCGCGAAAATTTTATAAATAACGGTATAAATTTTAATACTATCGGTGACATTGAGCCGTTTAACGACGAGCTAAAAACGGAAATAAAAACGCTAAAGGAACTCACGAAAAGCAATAAAAAGCTAAAGCTAAATTTAGCCATAAACTACGGTGCGCGCGATGAACTGATTCGTGCATTTAAAATTTTAGCAAATAGCGGCGAGAACATAAACGAGGAAACCTTAAACGCAAAGCTGGACGAACCCGTGGAGCTTGATTTGCTTATACGAACGGGGGGCGAGCGAAGACTGTCGAATTTTATGCTTTGGCAGTCAAGCTATGCCGAGCTTGCATTCACACGGACGCTTTGGCCCGATTTTGACAAAAGAGAGCTTGCTTTAATGGTTAAAGATTACAAAAATAAAAATAGAAGATTTGGCGGGATTTGATGGATTTTTACACTAGTTTATATATGGTTTGGGGATTGTTTTTGTTGATCTTCGGCATTTGCGTCGGATCTTTTTCAAACGTTTTGATATATCGCTTGCCTCGTGAGCAGAGTATAAATTTTCCGTCGTCTCATTGCACTAAATGCGGTCAAAATTTAAAATTTTATCACAATATACCCATACTATCTTGGTTATTTTTAGGCGGTAAATGCGCCTTTTGCAAAACAAAGATAAGCGCTTCGTATCCGCTGGTAGAAACGGTCTCGGGACTTTTAATGCTACTTTGCTTTTACAAAGAGTGTTATGATTTTTTAGATATTCAAACTCTCGTAAATAGCGTTTTACTCGGTCTTTGCTTCATAATGCTTCTGGCACTTAGCCTCATAGACATAGAGTTTAAAGCCGTGCCGGACGCCTTGCTTTTTGCCGCGCTTGCTTTTGCACTAGCTTACGGGATCGGTAAAATTTTTTGGAACGGAGATTTTGAAAACGTCATAAACGCTTGTGCTTTCGCCTTTGGATTTTGGTTGCTTAGATTTATCGTAAGCGCCGCTTTAAAAAAGGAAGCTATGGGAAGTGCGGATATTTTTATAGCGGCTGTTATCGGGGCTATATTGCCGTTAAAATTAGCTCTATTTGCGGTATATTTGGCGGCATTTTTAACCCTTCCCGTCTATGCTATCGTCAAAAAACGCAACTACGAACTAGCCTTTGTGCCGTTTTTAAGCGTCGGTTTAGTCATAACCTATGCATTTAGCGAGCAAATTTTAAACTACATAGGAATGCTCTATGAGTAGAGTGAATAAATATCTCTTATACAACTTTCTAGGCACGTTTGCATCGCTATTTAGCACACTTTTTTTGATAATGTCGATAGTATTTTTCATACAGATAGCCCGCGTAACGTCGTATATAGAAATAACGTTCGGCGAGCTATTAAAATTATACGCGTTTATGCTGCCGCGCGTCTTATTATTCGTCGTTCCCATCGCATTTTTCGTAGCTCTCGCGATGACGCTGTTTCGCCTCTCAAAAGAGAATGAAAGCATAGTTATCTTTACTCTGGGAAGCTCTCCGAATTTAATAGCTAGATTTTTTTTAATATTTTCTATCGTTTTAAGTTCGCTTTTGTTTATCGTAGCTATCGTCATGATACCGACGGCGGCACAATTAAACGTAAATTTTATAGATTATAAAAAAACGGTGGCAAAGCTAAATTTAAAACCGACCCAATTCGGTCAAAAATTTTCAGATTGGATGGTATATATAGGAAGCGAAAGCAGAGACGAAAACGGCACGGTTTATAACGACGTCGTGATGTTTAATCCGTTCGTAAAAGAATCTCAACGCCTAATAGTCGCGCAAAACGCAAAGATAATAAACATAAAATCGACCATCGAACTATCTCTAAATAACGGCAAAATTTACGATATAAACGATAAAACTTATCATCAAAGTAATTTCAAATCCATGAGCATACGAACGCAACAAAACGAAAGTATAAGCAATGTAGATAATATAAAAGATTACTGGCTTGAGGCAAAAACTAACGCTAAGCGCAAAAAAGATCTTAGCACCTATATTCTAGTCTCGCTTTTCCCGTTTGCCACGACGCTTTTTGCGATAAGTCTCGGTATAGTAACTTACAGATACGAAAAAGGCGCAGTATATCTTGGCACGTTTGGCATTTTATTTGGATATTTCACGCTCATAATGTTACTGGGCTCACGTCCCAGCATAGCGATACCTTCGATATTTACGGTGTTTTTTATATCCGGAATTTGGTTTTATAGGCTAAAAATCATGCGAAGATATTAATGAAAATTCGTCTTATTTTTAGCTACGACGGCTCAAAATTTCAAGGCTCTCAAACGCAGCCGCATAAAAACGGCGTGGAAGACGCACTCTACGAGGCGCTTAACCGCGTTGGGATTTTTAACAAAATAATATCAAGCTCTCGCACGGATAAGGGCGTGCATGCGACAAATCAAAGCGCAAGCGTAGAATGCGGCGAGCATTTTAGAGACCTTACGCGTCTTAAATCTCTCATCAATCGTCACGCACATCCTTTTATTCACGTAAAGCAAATAAATATCGCGGATGAAAATTTTCAGGCGAGATACGATGCAAAAGCACGCCTATATCGATACATAATAGATCACGGAACATATGATGTTTTTCGCGCAAACTACTGCATATTTATGCCGAAATTTGACCTTAATCGCGCAAACAAACTACTTAAAAATTTCATCGGAGAGCACGATTTTAGCGCGTTTATGAAAACAGGAAGCGATACGAAAAGCCCTATTCGCACAATTTACAAGGCATACTGTTACGAGTATAAAAACAAAACCGTCATCGTCTTTAAGGCTAACGGTTTTTTACGAGGGCAAGTTAGGCTTATGGTCGCAAATCTATTAAAGGCGCTAAGCTTAAAAGACGGAAGCGAGCCTTTAAACTTAGCGGTAAAAAATCAAAAACCGCTCACCAGGATACCCGCCCCGCCGAACGGTCTTTACTTAAGCCGTATATTTTATTAGGCTATATTTTCGAGGCATAATTGCGAGCCGATCGGCTCTTCATTATCGTGAAATTCAAAGCTTACCGCTCTTGCTCCGAAGCTTTTTGCAATCGCTTCAAGCGTATCGCGTGCGGATTTGTGAATTTTGCTTTGAAGCTCGGCGATTAGCTTTACAGACATCTTTTCCACTTCGTTTCTAGCGTCGTTTATCAGGCGATTTTTATCC
>JAJQAF010000297.1 GCA_021203945.1 Campylobacter sp. | reverse complement strand
TACCTATTGCGGTTGGGCGTTACTTCTGGGGCTTATGCTACTTGCGACATACAACGACGTAATTAGGCTTAGCGGAGCGGCTCAATGATAAATTTACAAAAACTTATAGACGAGATAAAATCTCTAAACGAAAAGGTTGCCCTGGTAGCCGTTAGCAAAAACGTTACGAGTAATGAGGTTAAGGAGCTTTATTCGCAAGGTCAGAGGATATTCGGCGAAAATAGAGTTCAAGAACTAGGCAAGAAAAATGCCGAACTTAGCGATTTTGATGATATAAAATGGCATATGATAGGCAGGCTTCAAAATAATAAAATAAATCAGCTGGTTTCGCTCCGTCCCGCCCTTTGGCAAAGTTGCGATAGCTTTGAGCGGGCGTATGAGGTGAATAAACGTTTAAATTTTAAGCTCGAAACGCTTTTGCAAATAAATTCCGCAAACGAAGATACGAAACAAGGCGTAACGATTGAAAGCGCCGGCGAAATTTACCTACGCATTAAAGAAGAATGCCCGAATATAATCCTAAAAGGCATAATGAGTATCGGCGCACATAGCGACGATATACGCGATATACAAAAAAGCTTTGAGAAAAGCTATAAAATTTTTGAAAGTTTAAATGCTCACGGCGCAAAAATATGCTCTATGGGTATGAGCTCGGATTTTAGACTTGCGGTAAAATGCGGCTCGAATATGATTAGACTCGGCAGTTTGCTTTATATTTAGTTTTCTACCCTGCATTTTACGTTTCAATCGCTAAAAACTATAAAATTTCTCCGCCTACGCCCTTAAATTTCTCTACAAAAGCGACAATCTTTTGAAAAACGCTTTGTTTTTTGCTTAGATACTCTTTGTTTAGCGGACTCATTTTCGGTAATATATCTTTAAGATCCGTGCCGTTTTCACTAGCGTATCCGCGATTTAAAGAGCTATTTATATAATATTTTGCGGCTCGTGCTTCCAAATTTTCATTTGTTATCAACTCTTGGATTTCACGTTCTTTAACGCTTTGGGCAAATTTATAAAATGCTTCCAATATTGCCGGTTTATCCGGAATGTTCTCAAAATTAGTTTGGTTTATAAAATCAATTATCAAACTCTCTTTAGCACGATGTCCCAAGCTAGCACGGATTAGACGACGAATTTCTTCCGTAAGCTCCGATTTATCGGCGTGTTTATCGCGATACTCAAAAATCAATCCTAAAATATAATCCAAATCAATCTCTTGGGATTTTAACAAATCCACTTCAAAGATCACATCATCCCAATCTAGCGTAGATTTGCCTTTTTCTTCATTTGCTTTTTCGTTACGAAACCAATCGCGTATATCGTTATACGTCGAGCGATAATCTTGTATTAAACGTGGGCTTGGCATATTTATCTTGCCTATCTTTTCTTCTATATCATTATCGCTTAAATAGTATTTTTCTTTAAATTCCTCAACGGCTTGGTTATCTGTCTTATCAATATTTTGAAATGCTTTTAAAGCGACAAATTCATCATAATTTTGTAAGATATTTTCTACTCGTAGATACTCGCCGAATATTTTAACGAAATCTTTTTTGTCTTCTTGCGTTTGTATTTTGCTAGGGTCGGCAAAACGCTCTTGCAATTCTGATATAATGCTTAAAAAACCACGTTTTATCTCGCCGTTGCTCTCATATCCTTCCATATACTCTTCATAACTTTTTTCAAGCAATACGTTTTTTGTATTTGAATTCCCAAATAGCGTAATCGCATCAATTGTTGCTTGTTCTAAATTTCTAAAAGTAACGATATTGCCAAAACTTTTTGTCGTATCGTAAATTCGGTTAGTTCGCGAATACGCCTGTATCAGTCCGTGATAGCGTAAATTTTTATCTACGAAAAGCGTATTTAGCTTAGGTGCGTCAAATCCCGTTAAAAACATACCTACTACTATCAACAAATCAATATCTTGAGACTTTACCCGCTTTGCTAAATCTCTATAATAGTTTTGAAATTCACGGCTTTCCACACCGTAGTTAGTTTTAAAATATTCATTATAATCCGCAATTACAGCGCTTAAAAACTCTTTTGCGCTAGCGTTCATCAGATTCGGCTCAAAACTCTCATCGGCTATATCGCCGACTGCGTTTTGCTCTTCGTTTTGTGCAAACGAAAAAATAGTAGCTATTTTTAAAGGCTTGTCAATACCGTTTTGCAACTCCTTAAAAGTTTCATAATAAGCCTTTGCAGCGTCTATGCTATTAACCGCAAACATCGCGTTAAAACCCTTGGATGTCATATTTAAGCGATGAGTTTTTTGTTTAAAATTATCCAAAATATATTGCGAAATTTCGCGAATTCTCTCGGGATGAAGTAAGGCTTGCCTATTTTCGGCGGCACTTAGTTTGCTTTCGTCCCGTTCATTTTCAATATCTTTGAATTTAGGACGCACGTCGTTATAATCTACCTTAAATTTAAGAACCTTTTCATCGCGAATCGCATCTGTTATCACGTATGAGTGTAGCTGCGCACCAAACACTCCCGCCGTCGTCTGAGCTCCGTTTGCATTTTGCTGAAAAATAGGTGTCCCCGTAAAACCGAACTGATAGAATTTCTTAAATTTTTTCTTTAAATTTTTCTGTGCTTCGCCAAACTGCGAGCGATGACATTCGTCAAATATAAATACGACTTGTTTTTGATAAATCGGCAAATTTTCTTCGCTTTTTATTAAATTATTTAATTTTTGAATAGTCGTAACGATGATTTTATTATCGTCCCTTTGAGTATTGCGTTTTAGTCCCGCAGTATTCTCCGAACCGTTTACACTATCGGGTGAAAAACGCTGATACTCTTTCATCGTTTGATAATCTAAATCTTTTCTATCTACCACGAAAAATACCTTATCAATAAAGCTTAGCTCAGTCGCCAACCTTGCCGCCTTAAAGCTAGTAAGCGTCTTTCCCGATCCCGTCGTATGCCATATGTAGCCTCCGCCGTCCGTGCTACTCCACTTCTTTGCGTTATAAGAGCTTTGAATTTTCCATAAAATTCGCTCCGTCGCCGCAATCTGATAAGGACGCATTATCAAAAGTGTATCGCTAGTATCCAGCACGCAATATTTAAGCAAGATATTAATCAATGTATTTTTCTGAAAAAATGTTGCCGTAAAATCCTTTAAATCGTTTATTTGAGTATTATCAAATTTAGCCCAATTCATTGTAAAATCAAAGCTGTTTTTATCTCGTTTCGTCGTATTTGCGAAGTAGCGCGTATCGGTTCCGTTTGAGATAACGAAAATTTGCAAGAATTTAAATAGGGAATCCGGTGCATTAAAGCTCTCTTTGGTATAGCGATGAATTTGATTAAAAGCCTCACGTATAGCCACACCGCGCTTTTTAAGCTCAATTTGCACTAGCGGCAAACCGTTTATTAGAATCGTTACGTCATATCGATTGGCAAACGTTCCTGTTTGCTCAAATTGATTAATAACTTGCACTTTGTTACGAGTGATTTGTTTTTTATCCAGCAGATAAATATTTTGGATATGTCCGTCGTCAAAAACAAAATCGTAGATATGATTATCGTGAATTTTACGTGATTTCTCAACACTTGTATCGCTGGGTTTATCCAGATAGTTGGCTACAAAACGTTCCCATTCGCTATCTAAAAATTCAACTTTGTTTAGTTTTTGTAATTGATAGCGAATATTTTTAAGTAAATCCTGCGTAGTTTTTAAATCCGTTCTATATTCATAACCCTGAGCCGTTAAATCGGCGATAAATTCCCGCTCTAAATCGGCTTCGCTCTGATACGTATATCCGCGCTCAAATTTTTCGTATTTTTCTAGGATTATAAAGCTATTTGACTCGGCTACGGGTTTGGTTTCATTCATTTATTATTCCTCTGTATTATTTTTATTGTTAAAGCGATATGTCTCGTTTATATATCCGACAATATACTTTAAAATTCT
>JAJQAF010000250.1 GCA_021203945.1 Campylobacter sp. | reverse complement strand
ATATTATGTTTTATACTGTCGTGATTTTGATAATAATGGTTCAAATTTTTCAAATTCTAGGTAACTTTTTTTATATAATTACAAAAAAATTGCATTTTATATATGATTTTAATCATTTTTTATCTACAATCGCCGAATTATTTAACTGCGAAAGGATAGAAAATGAAATCAGATATGTGCGAAATGCGTCGCTTGATAGAATTTAAGTCGTCGAAAGACTAACCGCTAAGCACAAATTTCTTTTTAAGTGCTTAGCTTGCTAAACATTTAAAAAGAAATTTAAATACTACCTTTAGATATTTATCCTTTTTAGATGAGTTAGCATAAATTTAAATTAAGGATAAAATATGAAATTCTCTAAAATCTTACTTGGTGCATTGCTCGCAGTGAGCCTAAATGCGGCGGATAAAGCAAAAACTATCGTCGTAGGCGCAACCCCCGTTCCACACGCTGAAATTCTTGAAGCCGTAAAACCTATCCTTGCAAAAGAGGGCTTTACGCTTGAGATAAAGGAATTTAACGATTACACGGTGCCGAATTTGGCGACGGAAGACGGCGATTTGGACGCAAATTTCTTTCAGCACCTGCCGTATCTTGAGGAATTTAACAAAAACAAGGGCACTCATTTGGTTAAAACCGTCGGCGTTCATCTTGAGCCTATGGGAGTTTATTCAAAAAAGATTAAAAACATAAACGATATAAAAGACGGCTCTACTGTCGCCATACCAAACGATCCGACAAACGAAAGCCGCGCTTTAGACGTTTTGGTAAGTGCCGGTTTGATAAAACTAAACAATAATCCTCTAAAAACCCCGCTTGATATAGTTGATAATCCTAAAAATCTAAAATTTAGCGAGATAGAAACGGCTCAACTTCCAAGGACGCTTGATGACGTTACGATAGCCGTTATCAACACAAACTACGCTCTAAATGCGAATTTAAACCCGACAAGAGACGCTTTGGTTCTTGAAAGTAAAAATAGCCCTTACACAAACTACGTCGTAGTAAAAGCCGGCAATGAAAACAGCCCGAAAACTAAGGCGCTGGATAAGGCGATAACCTCGGAAGAAGTAAAGGCTTTCATCGGTAAAAAATACGGCGGTGCCATACTTCCGTCATTTTAACGCTTTAAATTTAACCTAGTTTAGCCTGGAAACGGGCTTTTTTCGCCAAAGGCTTTTTACCTTTTGTGCTAAAATCTAAAAGGAATTTTAATGAAATTTTTAAACATACTTACCGCATCGTTGCTGGCTTTAAATTTATACGCTAAAAGCGACGATAAAACGATAATAGTCGGCGTTTCGCCCGTCCCGCATGCCGAAATTTTAGAGTTTGTAAAACCCAAACTTCAAAAGCAGGGTTATGAGCTTAAAATCTCTGAAATAACGGATTATTCTATCCCGAATATAGCCACGCAAGATGGCGATCTGGATGCGAATTTCTTTCAGCACCTGCCGTATCTTGAGGAGCAAAATAAAAATAGAGGCTTAAATTTGATAAAGGTTGCCAACGTTCATGTTGAGCCGCTTGGCTTTTATTCAAAAAAGATAAAAAACATCAAAGAGCTAAAAAACGGCGCGAAAATCGCCATAGCTTACGATCCGTCAAACGGCAACAGAGCGCTTAGAATCCTTGAAAAAGCGGGGCTGATCGAGCTTGATAAAAGCGTAAGTCTAGCCACTCCGCACGACATTGCAAAAAATCCGAAAAATTTACAATTCGTCGAGCTTGAGGGCGCGCAAATCCCACGCACGCTGGACGAGGTTGATTTAGCCGCGATTAGCACGAATTTCGTGCTTGATCTTGGTATGAGCGTGGCAAAAGACGCCTTGCTTCTTGAGGATGCGAATAGTCCTTACGCAAATATCATAGTTACGAGAGCGGGAAACGAAAACAATCCTAAAATAAAAGCTTTGGTAAATGCCGTGCTTAGCGACGATACGAGAAAATTTATCCTTGAGCGTTACAAAGGCGAGGTTATCCCGGCTTTTTAAGTCGCATAAAGCTCAAAGCTTCGTTAAAATCGCTAATCTATCGCCCCTGTCCGCACGTTTGACGGCTGTCGGAATTTGGGATATAAATTTAAAACGAAGCTTAGTTTAATCAAATTTAATTTAAAAAGGAAAAGAAGATGAAATTTACAAAATTAATACTAATAGGTGCGCTTGCGCTTGGATTAAACGCGGCGGATAAAGAGCATACGATCATCGTCGGTGCCACTCCCGTCCCGCATGCCGAAATTTTAGAAGAGGTCGTAAAGCCGCTTCTTGCAAAGGAAGGCTATACGCTTGAAGTTAAGGTCTTTAACGACTACGTCATACCGAATTTAGCCACTCAACAAGGCGATCTGGACGCAAACTATTTTCAAGGCTTGCCGTATATGAAAGCCTTCAACAAGGACAATAAAACGAATATAGTTCCGACCGTGGGCGTGCATGTTGAGCCTATGGGGATTTATTCACGTAAGATAAAAAGCTTAAACGAGCTAAAAAACGGCGATTTGGTAGCTATCTCAAACAATGCGGCAGACTCGACCAGATCGTTAAATTTACTTGAAAAAGCGGGCATTATCAAGGTTAAAGACGGCGAATACAAATCCCCGCTTGACATAGTGCAGAATCCTAAAAATCTAAAATTTAAGGAGATGGAGTCGGCTCAAACTCCTCGCGCTCTTGATGATGTTACGATAGCTTTTATCAACATAAACTACGCACTTGACGTTGGCTTGAAGCCTACTAAAGACGCATTGATGCTTGAAGACAAAGATAGTCCTTATACAAACTACGTGGCGGTAAAAGCCGGCAACGAAGAGTTACCTAAGATCAAAGCCCTAAACAAGGCGATACTAAGTCCGGAGGTTAAGGAATTTATCATTAATCGTTATCAAGGTGCGGTCATACCGTCGTTTTAAGCTATCGCTTGCAAGGGTTACAAATATATTTTGTAGCCCTTTAAATAAAAATCAAACCTCTTTTAAGCTCGTTAATTACTCCTGCGACATAAAATTTAAGACGATTTTACCGCTTGTTTTGCTATTTCGCTATAATTTAAATTTTAAAATAATGTCGCCGTGTTTGCAGATCATAAATTTAAATCGCTCGGACGATTTTTTAACTTAAACGGCGAGTGAAAGGCTATTTATGGATATATTTTTGATTTTTAGTATTATAATTACGCATTTTATAGCGCTTATCGTGCCGGGACCGGATATTTTTCTAATCCTTCGCACATCGCTCGCACACGGTTTTAAGCAAAGCATATTCGCTTGTCTTGGCGTGGGAGCCGGGGTCTTTCTTTGGGTAGTTTTGACGGCATTCGGACTAAAAAGCCTATTTGCCCTATTTCCGTTAGCAAAACTCGTGTTAATGGTATTTAGCGTATGTTATTTAGGATACCTTAGTTTCATACTTTTTAGCTCGTCTCTAAGCAAAAAAGAGGCGAAAATAGATATGAAAAGCGAGAAGCAAATATCGGCAAAACGCTTTTTCATAATAGGCTTTCTAACGAATTTATCAAACCCAAAAGCCATTCTTTACTTTGCGAGCATATTTTCACGATTTGTAGATAAGACCGATAGTTTATTGCAAATAGGCATCTTAGTGGCTATAATTTGCGTTGAAAGCGTTTTAAGCTTTATTCTTGTCGGCAAGCTATTTTCCGCCCAAAAGGCACGTGAAGCCTTTTTGAAAAATCAAAAGATATTAGATGGAATTTGTGCGACGATATTTGCTATTTTCGCACTCATAATACTTTACGAATTTATAGCCGAATTTCTTTAAAAGCTCCGTGTTTGTAAAAATTTCCGCCATAAGCAAGATCTAATTACATAAAATAAAGCGTTATAAAATTAGTTTTAAAGCAATATTTGATTACAATCTCTTTTTTTAAATTACAAACCAAAAAGGGCATTTTTGCTTAACGATATTATAAATTTTATAG
>JAJQAF010000120.1 GCA_021203945.1 Campylobacter sp. | reverse complement strand
GAATTTACGCCGATGAAAATTGCACGGATGCAAGAGCTAAAAGTTCATTTATTACCGACGGTAGAGTAACGATATTTGAAGCCATACAAAGCATGGAAAATAACGTAACTGACGAGCTTTCAAAGGCTCAAATTTTGCTATTCGGCAAAGATATACAAAACGAAATTTTAGCCCTTCAAATTAAAACATCGATAAATTTGATAGTATTTTTAGCCGTGCTTTTGTTTATAGCTTATCATTTGGCAAAACTAGCCTTAAAGCCGCTTTATATGGAAATAAATACGTTAAATCGCTTCATCAAAGACTCTACGCACGAGATAAATACGCCGTTAAGTATCATTATGATGAGTATCGAAACGGCAGATAAAAGCTCGCTAAATAATAGAAATTTAAAGCGCATGAATAACATTGAGCTTGCCGCAAAAAGTCTTAGCAATATCTACGAAGACCTCGTTCATCTAACCTTTAATTCGGATAAAAACGCCAAAAAAGAGCTTATAAATTTACGCGAGCTTCTTTTGCAGCGACTTGAATACTTTGCGCCGTTTTTTGCAAAACGAAATTTAAAAATAAAAACGAATTTAAACGACGCTAGCATAAACGCAAATCGCTATGAGATGACTAAAATTTTAGATAATCTCTTAAGCAATGCGGCAAAATATACGAATTTAGGCGGAAACGTTACCGTAAATTTAAATGAAAATTCTTTTAGCGTCACAAATAGCGGAGACGGAATAAGCAAAGAGCAACAAAACAAAATATACGATCGCTACACTCGCTTTAACAACGATCAAGGCGGCTTCGGTATAGGTCTAAACCTAGTCAAACAATCCTGCCGAAATAACGATATATCGATAAAATGCGAAAGCGAACTCGGCAAAGATACGACTTTTTTACTAACATGGAATTAGGCTAACGAGTATTTTTAACCATTTTAAAGCTCAAAAGGATGAATTTTATTCTTTTTAATTTTACATAAATTTTAATCGTAATATAATCTATATATTATTTCAAAACAAGGAGAAACAATGGCTGAATTATTAAACAAATACGGGCTATTCATAAACGGCGAGTGGCGCGACTCTAAAAACGGCGCGACTCTAAAAACTTATAATCCCGCAACAGGCGAGTTTTTAGCCGAAATAGCGGACGCTACCGAAGAAGACGTAAATGATGCGGTTAGAGCGGCGCGCGCGGCTTTTAATAAATTTAAGCACTCTACGATCGGCGAGCGCAGTAGGCTTTTAAACAAAATCGCCGATGTAATCGACGAAAATAAAGAGTATTTGGCTCGCGTCGAAACAATGGATAACGGCAAACCTATCCGCGAAACGCTAAACGTCGATATTCCGTTTGCGGCGGAGCATTTTAGATATTTTGCGGGCGTTATCGCGGGCGAAGAAGGAAGTGCGAACGTTCTAAGCGAAAAGCAGCTTTCTATCGTTTTGCGCGAGCCTATAGGCGTTGTCGGGCAAATAGTGCCTTGGAATTTTCCATTTTTAATGGCGGCTTGGAAACTAGCTCCGGTCATCGCCGCCGGCGACGCTAGCGTTTTTAAGCCTTCAAGCGAAACCAGTCTTAGCGTGCTTGAGCTATTTCGCCTGATAGCGGATATTTTGCCGAAAGGTCTTGTCAATATCGTAACGGGCAAGGGCAGCAAAGCCGGCGAATGGCTAAAAAATCACCCCGGTCTTGATAAGCTGGCATTTACGGGCTCGACGGAGATCGGACGCGATATAGCTATCGCCGCGGCACAGCGCATAATTCCTGCTACGCTTGAGCTTGGCGGAAAAAGTGCAAATATCTTTTTCGCGGACGCGAATTTAGAGCAAGCTTTAGACGGCATACAGCTTGGAATTTTGTTCAATCAAGGTCAAGTTTGCTGCGCGGGCTCCAGGATATTCGTAGAAGAGGCATTTTACGATAAATTTATGGCGGCGGCTATTAAAAAATTTGAGAACATAAAAGTAGGCGATCCGCTGGATCCGGCAACACAAATGGGCTCTCAGATCAACAAAAAACAAGCCGATCAAATCTTAAACTACATTGAGATCGGTAAAAAAGAGGGCGCGAAAATCGCCGTGGGAGGCGAAGCGTATACGGCAAACGGTTGCGATAAGGGCGCATTCGTTAAACCTACTCTTCTAACCGACGTATCAAACGATATGCGTGTGGCTCAAGAGGAGATATTCGGTCCGGTCGGCGTGGTTATCAAATTTAAAAACGAAGAAGAGCTTTTAAAGATGGTAAATGATAGCGAATATGGACTCGGCGGCGGTATTTTTACGCAGGACATTACAAAGGCGTTGCGCGTAGCTCGCTCTATGGAGACGGGACGCGTTTGGATAAATACCTACAATCAAATCCCTGCGGGTAGTCCGTTCGGCGGATATAAAAACTCCGGTATCGGTCGCGAAACTCATAAAATCATCTTAGAGCACTATACTCAGATGAAAAATATAATGATAGACCTAACCGGTGCGCCTAGCGGCTTTTACAAACAGTGATTTTAGGGGCGTTTTCGCCCCTATTGCATTCTGATTGATCCAAATTTTATTCACGAATTTATTTTTATCGCCGAAATTAGAATTTAAGCTTTTTATAATTTTTCATTATGCTTAATATATTGCAAAATAAGACTAAACCAATTGCGTATTCCACAAAAAAACACCGAAAACCGCACTAAATTTCACCTTTATAGTCTTACCTCGGCGATATGGCTTATGCAGTCTTTTATCCGTTTATCCGACTGAAACGTATTTGGAAATTCCTTTATGAATTTTGACGTAAGAAAAAGCGTCCGTATTTGCTTTTCAAGCTCATTTAAACTACGTATATGAGTCTCCTTTTATATCATTCGTAAAAGTCTGCTCCCAATCCGGTCAATTTTCTGTGGCTACTCATATACTCGCCGATATTGTCGGTTAAAAATCGCCATGTGCCAGTTATGCTTCATAAATATAGCGGCATCAAAACCCAACGCCAAAAGTGCCGAAAGTCCAAAGTCGTTGCAAAACACACTTTAATGGCACATAGTTTGAGAGTATGCTGCAAGTGCAGGCAAATTTAACGTATTCTTAAATTTATAAAAGAAATTGTGCTTTTAAATCTTGCTCTTAAAATTTAGCCGATAAAAAGAACGTTTTTGCAATCGGCTTATATTCGCTTTAAAAATTTGCAAAATAGACCAATTTGTTTTTTTAGAATTTTGCCGTTTTACTTTCAAATAGCGTTTTGATAGCTTATTTAAGTGTTTGCAAACGGGCGAGTAACTCTTGCCAATGAGCTTTTTAAGCTCAAATTTTACGCGAAAATTTTAGTGAAGTTGCTCCGCTCAGGATTATCGCACAAAGATATATCCGTCTTAGCAAATTTGGCTAAGCCACCGTAGCCTTATTGTCGTAAAATTTAACTATATGTTTATGCGCCGCAAGCGATACGTAGATAATCGCTCCGCCGATAACAAGGCGCGTAATATCGGTCGGCTTATACCAAAACACCAAATTTACGACGATTGCGGCGGGAATAAGCGCGTTATTCATAATAGCAAGCGCTCCGCTATCGACTTCGCATGCTCCTTTATTCCATAAAAAATAACCAAGCCCGCCGGCTCCGACACCAAGCCAAAGTAGCGTCAAGCCCTGCGTCAAATCAAGCGAAATTTTATGAAAATCGCCAAAAAGCCAAAATGCGACGCCCGTAACCGCACACGCTCCAACGAAAAAATAACCAAATAGCCCCTTTTGTTCGCCTAGGTCTTTATATTCAAGTAAAAATTTATAAGCGCTCTGCCCCGTTCCAAAACACAAATTCGCTCCCTGCACCAGCAAAAATCCAAGCCAAAAATCCCCGCCCACCGAGCCGTATCTGATGACTAACGCGCCCAAAACCGCGACCGCAACGCTAATCGCATAAAGCGGACGAAAGCGACGAGCCAAAATATCATAGACCATACTTA
>JAJQAF010000167.1 GCA_021203945.1 Campylobacter sp. | reverse complement strand
CTAAAATTTCACATATTAAATTACAAAGGTTATATTATCAATAATGCTAGGCACTTTTTGGGACTATTTTAATTTGCTTTTTGTATTCAAGACCCGAACCTACAGATTCGTTTTTATATATCCAAAAAGTAGGAAGGGTTATAATAAATTCTATACCCAAAGAAAACATTCAAGTAACTTTCATATCAAAAATTTAAAGCAGGAGAAGAAAATGGCGTTTGTTACAGAGACAATTTCAGAAGAAGATGTCGAGAAATACGATTTGTTAAAACCGAGCAATGAGATATGCGAAAAGTATCATCAGGGCAAGCTTAGTTGCGCAAGCTTAAACTCAAGAAGTTGGTGCATAGACCGAGAAAGAGCTATTTGGCTTTTTGTAGTGTGCAGTATCCTTATCGGAGATCCGAGAGATATGAACTATAGCGGTGAAGATATATGGATTTTACATTATAAAGGAAGAGATATAGAAATTGATTTAAGGGATATAAACAACGAATATACCGGTAAAAAGGTTACGGACAATCCGTATATAATAATATATGAACTGGAATCTATAAGAAGCGATATCGGAGATATAACGAAGCAAGAGATTGCTGAGATTTTAAAAGAAATTTTAAATGAATATGGCAATGGAGGATCTATTGTGCCCAAAGAAAACATTCAAGTAACTTTCATATCAAAAATTTAAAGCAAAGGATAAAATATGAGCTATACGGAAAAACAGGCAAACGCCGAATTAAGAAAAATAGCAGAGGGGAAGTTGCCCGCGACGAAGGCTGAACTAACTAGAATAATAGAAAATTTAAGTGTGGAGACTAGCGGTCAGAAGACGGTTTTGTATTCGGGTATGAATATGAATGAGATAGAAAAGCTTGCCAAAGACCCAAAACTAAGAATGCTTAATAATACGGAGGCATATCAATTCGTAAATAAATTAAAATCTAATAAGGCTTTTATAGATGCTTGGGGAAAAATTACAGGAGATACCAAGCCAAATTTTGATGATTATAATTCTCAAGTCGGTAAATTTATCGGTGGCGAAGATCCCGCTAACGGCAAACCAAGAAAAATGGGTGCTTGGGATATAATATCTAAAAATTTTGCAAAAGAAACCAATGGTGAAGTCGTGGCTTTAATAGGAAAAAATGCGAAAGTGGGCAGGGTATTCTTTCAAACCGAATTCGAAGCCTTAAAGCATAATTCAAACGTTACTAAAATAAACGGCGTGGATAAATTGGCATATATGCTGGGATTAGATCTTAAAGACCAATACCAATTAGATAAAATGAAGTTAGAGAGCCAAGCGATATTGCTTACCGGCAAGAATATTAATGATATTACTCAAAAGGATATGGAAGCTATACTTAAAAATAAAGACTTCGCAGAAAGCTTTAAAGATATAGTCACAAAATACAAACCTGAAGAGCTACCTAAATTTTATAAACATCTAAACAAAATAGGAACGCTAGGATCTATGCTTGGTTTTAGTGTAGCTTTATATAACACAAGCGAAGCTTATAATAATGGAAATCCTGAACTGGCTAAAGAAATAATGGGAGAATATGTATCCGAGAGCGCAGGAGGAATTGTGGGCGGTAGCGCCTTTTCTATGGGAACTTTTATGCTTTTGGGTGCTGCGGGAATTACCGTATCTGCTCCTGTTGCAATAGCTACTGCTCTAATTACTAGTATCGCAGGAGGAATAGCCGGAAGCGATATCGCATCATATCTTTATAAAAGTAGAGATGTTTTATCATACTTCTTTAATCCTTGGGATGAGAACTGGCAAGGCAGAGATCAGGAATGGCTAGAAGAATTTAAGAATTTCTGGTCTCCTTATTTGGATAATCTTGGTGACGACTTTTCCAAAACTCTCCAAGAGACTAAAGATTTTTATAATGAAATAGCCGGTTTCTGGAAAGACTTTTTTGGTTTTGGCGATGATACCCCTCGCACTCCCGGCGATCTTACCGACACTTTCAACAACTACGTTTCATCGACTATTATTTATAGAGATCCTCTCGTTTTAGACCTAAACAACGACGGCATTCAAACGATAAATTTACAAAACTCAAACACCTTCTTTGACTTAGGACTAAACGAAGCTTTGAATTTAAAAAATCAAAGCTTATCAAATAAAACGGGTTGGATAAGTAAAGAAGACGGCTTTTTAGTAACAGACAGAAACAACGACGGAAAGATAAACGATATAAGCGAAATGTTCGGAAACTCTAAGATGGACGGCTTTACGGCTTTAAGAAATGAATTTGACAGCAACAAAGACGGCATTATAAATTCAAACGATGAAAACTTCAATAATCTTAAAATTTGGATAGACGGTAATTCTAACGGTATCACTGATAAGGACGAATTAAAAACCCTTGAAGAGCTTGGAATAAAAAGTATAGATTTAGGCTCTAAAAATACAAATTATGATAATAACGGAAATAAAATCGTATATACTTCAAACTTTACCAAGCAAGACGGCACGACAGGGGCTATCGCAAATGTGAATTTTAGAAGCGACGCAATCAATACAAATTTCACCGGCGAATACAATCTAAGCTTAGATGCTATACTTTTACCACATCTAAGAGGATACGGCAAGGTAGCCGATACCCATATAAAAATCAGTCAAGATGACGAATTTGCTAAATTCGTAAAGGAATTCGGCGCGCAAAGTATCACCGATATAAAAAATAACTTCGGTATATTTTTAGCTCATTGGACGGGGCTTAGCGATATATGGAAACAAGGCGGGATAACTCACGCTGACCTTACGAATGATGATAAAGCATGGATAAGCGAAGCGCTAAGCAATAAGCTAAATTTTAGTAGTCGCATAGAAGAGGCATATAAAAGCGGCAACAACGCGACGGGGATCGGATATGGCGTCTCGTATTTGAATAATTTCTTTAATAATATCTTAAATGATTACTTGCCGAAATTTATCATGCAGGCAAAATTTGCCGATGCGTTTGGGGGAAGCTACTATAATGTAAATGCCGATAAGATCATAGTTACCGATAAACAAACGCTGATAAGTAGCTTGGAGTCGTTTTTAAATAAGGCGGATTTTGAGACTAGTTTCGAGCTCTTTAAAATAGTTAAGAAATTCAAAGACGAACTAAATTTGGGCGGCACTAACTTTGCAAATTTGGAAGGGATTAAAAAGGACATTATGAATGGCATTTTTGCCGAGTCGTCAAACACGGGAGAATTCTTACTGGGCACCTCTGCAAATGAGACCTTAAACGGGAGCAATAAGGATGATTATATTATAGGCAACGAAGGTAACGACTATCTTTACGGCGGAGCGGGAAATGATACCTATATCTTCGGCAGAGGAGACGGAAACGATACTATATATAACCAAGACAATTCCAAAGACAGAACGGACATCATTAAATTTAAAGAGGGTATCACAAAAGAGGATTTAATATTTGAGAGAACCAACAACGGATATGACCTTTTAATAAAAATAAAAGACGGCACGGATTCAATCACGGTTAATAATATGTTTGTTTCACCCGATGCGATCGGCGTCTTTAACCAATCGAATTTTATAAACGGACTTGAATTCGGCGACGGCTCTTCGATGAGCGCGGAAGAGATGAAAGCTCGCATTCTGGTAAATCCTAACTCAAGCAATCAAGTTTATGGCTTTAGCACCGATGACATTATAAAAGGTAACGAAAACGACAACTATCTTTACGCTCATTCGGGTAACGACATAGCTTACGGCTACGCCGGCAACGATTATATTTACGGCGGAGCCGGTAACGACACCCTTTACGGAGGCGAGGGTAACGACCAAATCTACGGCGGCAACGATAACGATATCATATTCGGCAACGAAGGTAACGACACTCTTAACGGCGAAGCCGGAGACGATATCCTAGAGGGCAACGAAGGTAACGACTATCTTTACGGCGGAGCGGGAAATGATACCTATATCT
>JAJQAF010000033.1 GCA_021203945.1 Campylobacter sp. | reverse complement strand
TTTATGAATTTCGTCGATAAAATTTTAACTTCTAATAATTCTAACTCTATTTTAGCTAGATTGAAATATAAAAACCATGATTATTAAATTTCAAATTTTAACGACTTTATAATGCCTAAAATGCAGCACTACAATGCAAATATCGTAATAGAAGGTCATTATCATCAAGGACGAATTTTAAATATTAATGATAAATTTTATATCAATTTACCCGCTTTTGCATGCAACCAAAGTTATTTTATAGTAGAATACGAAAATGAAAAAATTCAATTTGCTCAAAGGAGCTTGAAAGGACATTGATGTTTGGAGACAGCGTATTAAAAACGGGTTCAAACGAGATGGAACTTGTCGATTTTCGTATTTTTAAAAAGACTGAAAACAAAGTATATGAGGGAATATACGGCGTAAATGTCGCAAAGGTGCGCGAGATCATCAAGATGCCAAATCTCACCGAGCTTCCGGGCGTTCCGGAATATATCGAGGGGATTTTCGATCTGCGCGGAGTCGTTATACCGGTTATAAATTTAGCTAGATGGATGAATATAATCGAGCCTACCGAAGGCGTCATGATAAAACCTCGCGTTATAATCGCGGAATTTAGCAAAATCCTTATAGGTTTTATCGTGCATGAGGCAAAAAGAATCCGTAGAATAAATTGGAAAGATATAGAGCCTGCGAATTTTGCGGCGGGCGCGGGCGCGCTTGATAAAGGCAAGATTACTGGCGTAACGCGTATAGAAAACGACGAAGTTTTGCTTATACTTGACCTTGAAAGTATCGTAGAGGAGCTTGGTATTTACTCTCCTAAAATCGATGTGGATATAGACGAAAATAAGAAATTAAAAGGTTCGGCGCTAGTGCTTGATGATAGTTCAACGGCAAGAAAGCTTGTAAAAGACGCACTTGAGCGAATGGGTCTAAACGTTTTTGAAGCCAAAAACGGAATAGAAGGCTTGGAGCGTATGGATGAGCTTTATCAAAGATTCGGCGATAACATGTCAAGAGAGGTGCGCGTTATATTAAGCGATATAGAAATGCCGCAAATGGACGGGTATAGATTTGCGTCGCACGTTAAGGAAGATGAGAGATTTAGGGATATTCCGATAGTTTTTAACTCGTCGTTAAGTAATGAATTTAGCGAAATAAAGAGCAAAGAAGCCGGCGGCGCGGCATATCTTACTAAATTTGACGCAAGCGTATTTTATCAAGAGGTGCTTAAAGTAATCGAAGCACACTCTAAATCTGCGAAATAGAGGTGAATTATGGATGATATGAAAGAAATAATGGAAGACTTCTTAGTAGAAGCTTTCGAACTTATTGAGCAGATAGACCACGATCTCGTAGAGCTTGAGGCAAACCCTGAAGATCTTGAGCTTTTAAATAGAATTTTCCGTGTAGCTCATACCGTAAAAGGCAGCTCGTCGTTTTTAAATTTTGACGTTTTAACTAAACTCACTCATCATATGGAGGACGTGTTAAATAAAGCCAGAAAGGACGAGCTTAAAATTACGCCGGACGTTATGGATGTCGTTCTTGAGTCCGTAGATATGATGAAAGGCTTATTGCATAGCATTCGCGATCACGGAAACGATACCGATGCGGGTATTGATATTACAAATATTTGCGAACGTTTGACACAAATTTCGGAAGGTGAAGTACCGAGGGTCGCAGCCGCTCAACCTGGCGCTCCGACACCTGAGCCCGAGCCGCAAAACGAGCCCGAGCCCGTTCAAGAAGAGCATCACGATATAGACGACGCCGATCTTTCAAAACTTAGCGACGATGAAGTGGAAGCCGAGATAGAGCGTCTTTTAAAGGTCAGAAAAGCCGAAGATCAAGCCAGACGCGCATCTAAAACATCAAGCGAAAAACCGACGCCGCAAGCTGCTCCGACCCCTAAGCCTGCGCCTACTCCGAGTGCTCCGAAAGCGGATGCCGCACCTAAAGAAAAGGACGGTGATAAAAAAGTACCTGCAACAAGCGGCGGTGCCGTAGCCCAGGAACAAACTATCCGCGTCAAGGTCAAAAGATTAGACCATCTTATGAACTTGATCGGCGAGCTGGTGCTTGGCAAAAATAGATTGCTTAAAATTTATGACGACGTCGAAGAACGCTACGAGGGCGAAAAATTCCTTGAAGAGCTTAATCAAGTCGTATCAAGCTTAAGTCTCGTTACTACCGATATTCAGCTTGCGGTTATGAAAACCAGAATGCTTCCTATCGCAAAGGTATTTAATAAATTCCCGCGCATGATACGCGATCTAAGCCGAGAGCTCGGTAAGCAAATCGATCTTGAAATTTCAGGTGAAGAGACCGAACTTGATAAATCGATCGTTGAAGAGATCGGAGATCCGCTCGTGCATATCATTAGAAACTCTTGCGATCACGGTATTGAGAATCCGGAAACCAGAAAAGCCGCCGGAAAGAATGAAAAGGGTATCGTTCAACTCAAAGCCTACAACGAGGGAAATCATATAGTCGTAGAAATAGTTGATGACGGTAAAGGGCTTGACGCCGATATGCTTAAAATAAAATCTATAGAAAAAGGTATTATTACCGAGCGTGAAGCCGATACTATGAGTGACAAGGAGGCGTTTAGCCTTATATTTAAACCCGGATTTTCTACGGCGGCTAAGGTAACGAACGTTTCGGGACGCGGCGTCGGAATGGACGTCGTTAAGACAAATATAGAAAAGCTAAACGGCATTATCGATATTGAGAGCGAAGTGGGCAAGGGCACTGTCATGAAGCTTAAAATTCCGCTAACGCTTGCGATTATCCAGTCTTTGCTTGTGGGAACTCAAGAAGAATTTTACGCTATTCCGCTTGCAAGCGTTCTTGAAACGGTTCGCGTGCCGATTGACGATATTTATACGATTGACGGTAAAAACGTGCTTCGTTTGCGCGATGAGGTGCTTTCGCTCGTTAGACTTTCGGACGTATTCGGCGTCAATAAAGTCTTTGACGGCGGAGATCAGACCTATGTCGTTATTATCGGTGTTGCCGAGGCAAAACTTGGTATCATCGTAGATACCTTAGTCGGACAAGAAGAGATTGTTATAAAATCTATGGGCGATTATTTACAAAATATACCGGGAATTGCGGGCGCGACCATAAGAGGCGACGGACGTGTTACTCTCATTATCGACGTCGGTGCGATGATGGAAATGGCAAAAGATATTAAGGTGAATATCAGAGCCGAAATGGAAGAGACGTCAAAGGCTAAAGAAAAACCAAGCGATTATAAGGTTTTGATCGTAGATGATTCGAAGATGGATAGAACTATTATGCAAAAATCACTTGAACCCACAGGCGTTACCGTAATAGAAGCTACAAACGGCGTTGAAGCGCTTAATCTTATAAAATCGGGAGAACACGCATTCGATGCGATATTAATAGACATAGAGATGCCTAGAATGGACGGATATACCCTTGCCGGTGAAATTCGTAAGTATTCGAAATATCGCACTTTACCGTTAATCGCCGTTACTTCTAGGACTTCAAAAACAGATAGATTGCGTGGCGTGGAGGTAGGAATGACCGAGTATATCACCAAACCTTACTCGTCGGAATATCTTGAAAACGTTGTTAGAAAAAATATTAAATTAGCTTAGAGGTGAGCGATGAACGATAAATTAAATCAAGTGCTAAGCAAGCAAAAACATCAAATGGACGGTTCGGGCGTAAAAAATAGCGACGACGTCGTTCAACTCGTAGGATTTGTAGTCGGCGAAGAGGAATACGCCATACCTATTTTAAATATTCAAGAGATAATTAAACCGATAGAATTTACTCGCGTTCCTAGCGTGCCGGATTATGTTCTGGGCGTATTCAATCTGCGCGGAAACGTTATTCCTCTTATAGATTTACGTAAGAAATTTTCGTTAAACGTTACGAAGCAAAGCCAAAGTACGCGTTATATCGTTATGAAAGACGGTGAAAATATCGCAGGATTTGTGAT
>JAJQAF010000231.1 GCA_021203945.1 Campylobacter sp. | reverse complement strand
ACAATAACGATTGTCTTTCATAAAGAAAAATTTAATAAAAGAAAGGAATTCTATTATGAAAAAGATTGCTTTAGCTATGGTTGCCGCAACTGCACTTTTTGCATCTAACGCGGCATACAATTATGAAGTTACTCCTACTATAGGTGGAGTTCACCCTGAAGGAAACCTTGATATCGATGATCACGTAACTATCGGTATCAGAGCCGCCAGAAACCTTGAGAATATTTTCTTCGATCAACTGGAGCTTGGCGTTGATTATACTCACAAAGCAAAAGAAACGGTAAATGGCGTATTGAGAGAAGGACGCGCGCTAAGATATCACGTAAATCTTGTAAAAGATATATTTGATTTTACTGATAGTTTCGGTCTATACGGTCTTATCGGTGTCGGATATGAAGATATTCCGAGCCAGTTCGTAGATAACGAAGACGGCGGATTCGGTCAATACGGTCTTGGATTAAGGTATCAAGTTACGGATAGATTTGCTCTTAAAGCGGAGGCTAGAGACGCTATTAAATTTGAAGGCGGCGATCACAACTTATTTTACTCTCTAGGATTCGGCATTGGTCTAGATTCAAAAGCTGCTCCTGTTGTAGCTGCTGCTCCTGTTGTAGCCGAATCTCAACCGATAAATCTTGATGATGATAACGACGGCGTATTAAACGACGTAGATAAGTGCCCTAATACTCCGGCAGGCGTTGTTGTAGATGAAACAGGCTGCGAAAAGGTTATCGTTCTTAGAGATCTAGATGTAAATTTTGCATTCGATAGCTATAAAGTCGGACCAAGCTATGCCGCAGAGATTAAAAAAGTCGCAGATTTTATGGGTGAGCATCCGGAATATAAAGTTATTCTAGCCGGACATACCGATAGCGTAGGTAAAGAAGCTTACAATCAAAAACTATCCGAAAAAAGAGCAAAAGCCGTTGCCGAAGCTCTTGAGGGATACGGCGTAGAAGCTACAAAAATATCTACCGTAGGATATGGCGAGCTTAAACCTATCGCTACAAACAATACAAAAGAAGGTCGCGCTCAAAACAGACGTGTTGAAGCGACTTTCAATAAATAATTTACTCTCTCTTATATAGGACTTGGCTAGTTCAAGTCCTACTTTGACTTTTTATCAGGTTTAAAATTTGAAAAATACTATACTCTTTGATTTGGACGGAACGCTTATTGATTCAACTCCCGCCATATTGGACGGTTTCGATGCGGCTTTTATGGCGCACGATCAGCCGCTACCAAATCACGATAAAATAAAATCCTTAGTCGGGCATCCTCTTGATATTATGTTTAAAGGGCTTGGTGTTCCAAAAGAATTAATCTCTGATTATATTTGCTCTTATAAAAAACGCTACGAGCAAATTTATCTACGCCAAACAACTCTTTTAAATTTTGCAAAAGACGCGTTAGAGCTTGCGAATTCGTTTGCGAATGTCGGTATAGTTACGACAAAAACGTCAAAATTTTCAACTATTTTATTGGAACATTTGGACGTAGCGCAGTATATTCAAACAATAATAGGAAGAGATGACGTAACTAATCCAAAACCAAATCCCGAACCGCTAAATTTAGCTCTTGCCAGACTTGACAAAGATAGCGATTACGATAGACAAAACGCTTTTATGATAGGCGATACGCCGATGGATTTATTGGCTGCCAAAGCGGCAAATATCACGGGAATCGGTCTTTTGTGCGGATATAGTAAGAAACAAGATTTAACTTCACATACAAAGTATATTTTTAGCAATTCACTTGAAGCGGTAAAATTTATCGCCGAATTAAAAGCAACCGACTTATAAATCGGTTGCCGGGTATTTTGGCTAAATTTTAAACATAGCCTTGATCTATCATCGCATCCGCGACTTTTCTAAAGCCTGCTATATTAGCACCTAGCACAAGATTGCCCTCATTGCCGAACTCTTTACTCGTCTCATAAGAAAGCTCGAAAATATGCTTCATAATACCGTTTAGACGTCTATCTACTTCCTCAAAACTCCATGCATCCATACCTGCGTTTTGCATCATCTCTAAACCTGAAGTTGCGACGCCGCCGGCATTTGCCGCTTTAGCCGGAGCAAAATAAAAGTCCTTTTTACTAAGCATAAATTCCATCGCATCAAGAGTGCTTGGCATATTAGCGCCCTCCGCCACGAAACGACAACCGTTTGCATATAGGGTCTTAATATCCGCCAAATTTAGCTCATTTTGAGTGGCGCTAGGGAATGCACCGTCGCAAGGCACGCTCCAAACGCCGTTTTGTCCGATCGGATATTTCTCAACAGGCGTATATTTAGCGTTTGGTCTAAATTTAACATACTCGCTAAGTCGCGCGCGTTTAATCTCTTTAAGCTCTTTTAGCAACGCCGTATCTATGCCTTCGCTATCATATATAAATCCATTAGAATCCGAAGCCGTAATCGGCAATGCTCCCATCTGATAGAGCTTTTCTATCGTATAAATCGCGACGTTACCCGATCCGCTAACCGAGCATTTTTTGCCTTCTAAGCTAAGACCGGCTTTTTTTAACATCTGATCCGTAAAATACACCGCACCATATCCGGTCGCCTCGGTTCTTGCAAGGCTTCCGCCCCATCCCAATCCTTTACCTGTCAAAATTCCGTCGAATCTGCCGGTCAATTTTTTATATTGTCCAAAAAGATAGCCTATCTCACGCCCGCCTACGCCGATATCGCCCGCCGGCACATCCGTAGTATTTCCGATATGTCGATATAGCTCATCCATAAAAGAATGACAAAATTTCATTATTTCACGGTCGCTTTTGCCTTTTGGGTCAAAATCCGAGCCGCCTTTTGCGCCGCCTATGGCTACGCCGGTCAATGAATTTTTAAAAATTTGCTCAAAACCTAGAAATTTAAGCACGCCGACATTGACGCTAGGATGAAATCTTAAACCTCCCTTATAAGGTCCGATGGCGGAGTTAAATTGAATCCTCCAACCGTTATGGACGCAGACATTTTTGGCGTCGTCGATATAAGTCACCCTAAAGTGTACCGCGCGCTCGGGAATAGTGATACGTTCCAAAATAGCGTGTTTTTGGTATTTATCCTCCCTTTTCAAAAGCGGATCAAGGTTATAAAGAACCTCCGTTGCGGCTTGTATAAAGACATCTTGCCCCGGGCTTGATTTTTTCAAACCCTCCAAAATTTTGTTTACGTATTCACTCATAAATACTCCTTAGGGTAAATTTATACTTGAATATTATCACGGCTATAATATTTTTTTGCTTAAGAATACTTTAATATAATTATCTTAGCCTTTTAATGTTACGTATAGAAACTTTTAAAATTTTTGAGGAGCATTTTTCATAAAATTTATTATCCACTATAACATCTGCGACGCCTCTAGCCCAATTTTCATCGAAATTTTGTCCGCTTAAATTCGCACTCGTTGAGTAAAACCAACCATGAGCATCAAGAAATTTAGCGTGTTTGCACTCTTTGACTACACGCACCGCTTTTAAATTTGGGTATAAAAAAGTCGTTTTTCTTGCGCGGCGAACGCAGTTTTTAAATTTGTTCGGTACTCTTACGAGAGTTTTTAGGATACTAAATTTTGAAGTTGCGATTAAGCAAGGCTGATTTTCGCCACGTTCTTTTAAGCGGTTTAGTTCTCTAAAATCACGGCTCAAAAATCCTGCTGTCGTATCGGTCTGCGCTAAATAAATCATTCGTAAAATTTCTTAAAAGTTTCTTTCATTATCGTGTCTTTTAATTGCTATATTTTGAGTTCTAACTATCTCAAATTTGCTAAAAATCGCTATCAAACGGCGATCTAGTCGCGAAATAAAAACACCGACCAAATTTAAAATTTCAAGCTCGTTTTTATAAAATTTAGTTAGAAATTCGTCGCAAAATATAGAATTAAGCCTTTTTGGATATGAGTCTTTGCTTTGCGGCAAAACATAAGTATTTATAATGAGAATTCTCATTTTTCTCCTTAATG
>JAJQAF010000060.1 GCA_021203945.1 Campylobacter sp. | reverse complement strand
GCCTTTGAGTTATCAGATCAACGACAGCCTTTGAAAAGCCGTCGGCAAAATCATAACTTTCCGCAAAATATTTACAAACCAGCTCCAGTATGGATATATTTTTTTCTCCCGAGCTGGCATTTTCAAATTTTATTTCATTATTGTTATTAAGTATATAAAATTGGTCGTAGCCGACTCTTTTTTTGCTAGTTAAGGTTATATTCATAGTTTCTAGGCTGAAATTTCTACTATATCTTATGCTTTCATAAAAATTTTCAATCAAATCGTTTGTGTAATAAGACCATTTGGCTCTTTTGCCGCTAGGACTTGATAATATTTCCGGAAGAGACGATCTGATGTCATTTAAAAAGAGTATTTTGCCGACTAAAAATGTATTGTTCTTAATTTGATTATATTTAACGTTAAGCTTGCCGTTTGCGATTGTTATCAGGCTTATTTCATCAACAAAAAATTCAATATATGTCTCTTTCGTAAAAAAATCTTCCAACATAGAGATTCTCAATAAACTCTCAAGCCTAAACCTTAATGCGTCGCTTCTTGTTTTGGACTGCTTTAGAAGCTCTTTATATTGCATCTTTTTGTATATCCATCTAAGCAGGCTTATCGCTCGAAGCATTACGCTTTTGCCGGTTCCGCTTTCCCCGACAAAAACCGTAAAAGGCTTTAAAACGATCTCACATTCCTCTATGGGTCCCAGTTTTCTAACAATAACTTTTTGCATTTTATCTCTATAATTTCTAATTTTTTGCCTTTGATATTAACATTTTTTTGCTAATTTTATTATAAACATATTAATGATTTTATCTAGCTTATATTCTTAAACAAACGGCTAAATAGTTGAATTCGCACCTTTTAAATCATTTAGGAAAAATTCCTCTTTTTTTCATCTCACGTATCAAATTTCTTGAGGCTTTTTTAGTAGTTTCAATGTCGGCATTTAATCCGCCTGCGACGGCAAAGAGCCAATATTTATGGATCTCGACCCATTCGATTAGTTTTTTTACCTTTTCGATCGTCGTTTCGCTAGGAGCTACCGAAATTTTTGCCAGCTCAAGCTCTATGTAATACACGGAGATAGTCAGCATGTCCTCTATGTAAATTTTAAATTTCGGCTTTTCGGCGAATTCTTTAGCTTTATCTATTTTGTTTGATATGGCGACTAATTTTTTAAACATCTTTTCACTAAGTTTATCTTCGTCTCTTAACTTCGTCATCTTATCGACTTCGTCCGCTATATTTAAAAACACCTCTTCGACCTTGCTTTTGACTAAATTCATAACGTGAAGCTTTTTTTGTATGTAGTTGTAGGCTTGAAGCATCTCTTTATTGGCTATTTTGTCTGAAACTTTTGATATATTCGGTAAAATTTTAGGCGTTTTATCTTTGCAAAGCTCTTGCATAACCTCTAAAAACGGCTTTTCTATCGTGCCTTTTATCCTTGCGCCGCCTTCGGTGCAGTTATAGGTCTTTATATCTTGTTTATTTGTCGATTCTATATCGTTTTCAAACTGATTTTTAAATTTATCCCAGATATAAGTCGTGCGAACTTCGCCCTCTCCGCCGTATGCGGTCGTGTATAGATACTCGTCGCCCTGAGCGAACGCGTGTCCCGTGGCGTGTGATTTGCCGTCGGGCGCAAAGGCTAGATCTTGACCTATAAGCACGATATTTTTATGCCCTAGCGCGTATGCAAGCTGATAGGCTTGGTTTGCCGTGCTAAGACCTATGCCAAGATAGCCATGCTTGTCTAGTCTGAACGAACGCTCATTTTGCGGACGCATGGTAAGCACAAGACGTCTTGGCAGGATATTTTTTATAGTTTGTTTATGCGTTAGCGAAGCGACTATGAAGTAGATGTCTTTGTCGAATTTTCCGTATCGTTTCTTAAAAAAACTTGAGGTTTCCACTACGCGCTCGATAGACGTAACGTAATCGGGCGTTATGCCGTGCTTGGCTAATATCGGATAAGAAGCGTCAAGGCTGATGACGCTAACGTATGGAGCGAATTTTTTAAGCGTTTGAAGCTGTTTATCAAGGCTTGGACCGGTTGAGACGATGACGGCGGTGTCCATTAGCTTTATGCGTTTTTTTACCAAATCGTAATAAACGTATTCGGTCAGCATATAAGGCATGTTGTAAATATTTTGCTCTATGCCTTGAAGCATATCGTCTACGCTGTTTCCATGCGCCACAACCATTTGACCGATTGCCCTTGTAAATTCTTTGTTAATATTGTTGTAGTCCTCTTCAAATTCATCGTAAAACGTCGTGTGAATATTCATGTTGTAGGTTTTGGCATACACTCGAAAGTCTTGTTTTGCGATCAAATAGTATATCTGCGAGTATGTTATAAATTTTGAATAAAACAAAACAAGCCTCTCGCTTTTTAACTCTTTGGATAGGTCTATTAAATTTAAAACTATAAATATAATCTCAAGATCAGGCTCAATAACTACGACCCTTTTATGGGTTTCGTTATATAAAATAGCTTTGTAAAATACGCCGTTTCCAAGACCGTAAAAAAACAAAAAAGGATACCTTTTGCACTCGTCCGCAAATGTTGTGAGCATATGTTCTATATCCTTTGACGGCTTTTCGTATACGTATTTTAAGGTTTTTTTGTCGATTATGTTGATGTCTATGGGGTCTTTGCCTATAAAAACTTCATATTTCTCCTGTGAGCCCATGCTAAAAAGTCTTGCGGCTAAAATTTCATCTTGCTGAAAGAGTGCGTTGAGGTTGTTTCTAAATATGGTATTTTGTATAGTGTCGGACTTAAAATTGTCTTGCTTTTTATCCGCTTTGACGGTATTTTGTTTGACGTTTAAGTCGTCAATCTTTGTAGCGTTGTTACCTTCAAATTTATAAGCCATCGTAAATTCTCCTTTAGTAGTCTTCTTTTGTTATCCTATCGCCAAACCAAATATCTCTCTTAGCCGTTTTTCCTAAAAGCTCGTTTTTAAATTTCGGATGCAGACCGTATCCCGGACGCACGCTTTTAACGTTGTTTTCGCTAAAAATTTCACCCTTTTTTATGTCCGCACTTGCGTAAAGCGAACGGGCAAATTTGCGGTTTTTGTTCTCTTTTTCGTTTAGCGTAAATTTTACTTCGCCAAGCAACGCCTCCGCGTCGCGCACGGCGGCAACCATCTGTTTAAATTCGCACTCGTCCAAGGAAAACGCTTCATCTACGCTTTTTACGCTTTTATCTAAGATAAAATGTTTTTCTATTATGCGTGCACCCAAACTCACGGCTACGACGGGCGCTACGATACCTAAGGTATGATCGGAAAAGCCTATTTGGGTTTTGAAAATTTCTCTCATCGCGGATATGGTTTTTAAATGCATTTGCGTAAAAGGTGCAGGATAGCTTGAAGTGCATTTTAACAGCGCAATATCGTTATTTCCGACCGATTTGCAGGCATTCACGGCGTCTGCGATTTCGTCTTTCGTAACGACGCCCGTAGAGATGATAACGGGTTTGCGCTCGCTTGCGACGTATTTTATAAATTCCGTGTCGTTTGCTTCAAAGCTTGCGATTTTGTATGCGGGCGGATTAAATTGCCGCAAAAAATCCACATCCGCAGCACAAAACGGGCTTGAAAAGCAGATAAGCCCTTCTTCACGGGCAACGCAAAAAAGCTCATTGTGCCATTGCTTCGGCGTGAGCGCTTGTGCGTAAAGCTCATATAAATTTCGTCCGTCCCATAGTCCGCCCTTTATCATAAAATCGTCTTTTTGCGAGTCTAGCGTCAGACTATCGGGCGTGTATGTTTGAAGTTTTATTGCGTCCGCACCCGCTCTTTTTGCCGCTTTTATCGTATCGATCGCGGTTTTTAGGCTACCTGAATGATTTGCCGAAAGCTCGGCGATGATAAAAACTTTTTCGTCGGTATCAAAGTTGCCTATCTTCATTGTTTTTCTCGTAATTTAATTTTTACAATTCTAACATAATTTTTCTTACCTCGACACTAATCCGTAAAACATTTGATATTATTAGAAC
>JAJQAF010000302.1 GCA_021203945.1 Campylobacter sp. | reverse complement strand
GTTTATAAAATATTTGCAAAATATTTGCAAAAAAAGCTTTTTAGTAGTATAATTCGCAAATGTATAAACAAATACAAAATTTTTAAAGGAGAAAAACCATGAAAAAAGGTTTTACAATGATCGAGTTGATCTTCGTGATCGTTATTTTAGGAATTCTAGCCGCCGTAGCCATACCAAGATTAGCAGCTACTAGAGACGATGCGGAGATAACAAAAACTATCTCAAATACGACTTTAGCAGTAAGAGACGCAGTAAGCTACTACACCGCTCAAGGAAATTTCAACAAGGTTGCAGCAAATATGACAAACGTTGCATTAGTAGATTCTACCGGTGTTGCTATCGCCAAGACACTTGATACAGACGCGGCTACTGCTGCAGTAGACGCTTATGTACCGTTTAAAACTAAAGCTTGCATTAAATTACACTTTGATCCAACAAATGCGGTGATAGTCATTACAAAAGAAACAGGTCTTGGCGGCGCAGATCAAACATCTTGCGACTCCGTAGCTGATGCCGCTGGCGTAAAAGCTCTTATAGAGTCAAAATATGCAGGAAAAGACTCACAAGGTAACGCTACAAGTATAGACGGTCTTAAAGTCGGCGGCTCATCTAGTATAAAATTCTAATCTCAAAACAAAGATTGAAGCTTAAAAGCCCGAAATACTCTTAAAATTTCGGGCTTACCTAAGTTTAATCTTTAAATTTCGTCTTTTTAAACCGAAATTTTAGCCGCTTGCGCCAAACTACACGAAATTTTACCTCCGTCCGCACGAAAATCACCAAGTATTCATTTTTCGGATTTGGGCTTTGCATATTTCTTAAAGCTTAAATTTTAACCGCTCACGCAAACGCTCTCACCTTCGTCTTAGGCTAAATTTAATCCCTTGCGCTTATACCCGTCTCGTTACGCCGTCAGAGTTTGACGACGCAAAAGCAAAATATAAAAAAAGCGGACCGACGCTATAAGAATGATACTTGCGCCGCCGGTTAAATTTAGCTCAAAGCTAAAATTTAAAATTTCGGGCTTAACTAAGTTTAATCTTTAAAATTCACGTTTTAAAAACCATTAAATCTATCCGAGTTTATATCGAAATTTAAATAGTTTCTTTTATAGACACAAACGCTATCCGCTATCCGTTGCGGCGGTCTTTATAAGCGAGCTATTTTATTTGCCGTAACATCATCAAGCGCTCCATAAGACCGTTTCTATCAAGGCTCATTCCGCTTTTGAAATCGAACCGTCCGCCACACCGACAACGACATTTTCCATAATTTCGGCAAATTTATCACTATATCTATAGTCTAAATCTAAAAAATGCATACCTAAAAATATTGAAGTGCGTTTATTTCCGTCTAAAAACGGATGAAATTTTATACACGAAAACATTAGGTGAGTGATTTTATCGGCTATCGTAGGATAGTAATCGTCATTTTTTATATGTTCTAATGCGCTTTGTAAATAGCCTATTTGTTTATTATTAAATCCGTTTAAACCGCCGATTTTCTCAATAATTTTTTCATGTATCGCAATAGCTTCGCCAAGCTCAATGTATTTTATTTATCTTTTAGTCTTTTAATACGGCATTTATAGCAGGTTTTTCAAGCTCTTTTTCCATTTTAGCCATAGTTTTTTACGGCTTTTCGCTCGGCTAAATACTCTTTGGTGTTTTTTTGAGTAGCGTTTTGATTTATCGCTTGCATTTTAGCTCCCTTATTTTTTATCATTATATACTTTAAATACTTATATTAAGTCTAAAAATTTTAGCCGCTCATCCGCCTATCAGATTTTTAAATCTAAAGCAAAATATAAAAAAGCAAACCGACGCTATAAGAATGATACTGGCGCCGCCGGTTAAATTCAGCTCAAAGCTTAGCATTAGCCCCGATACGCAAAAGATTATCGAAAAGAGGGCGGAAATAGCCATCATCGAGCCTAGACGTTTGGCAAAAATTTGAGCTATATAAGGCGGTATCGTAAGCAGCGCGATAACCAAAATAAGCCCGACGACGCGGATCGTAGCGACCACGCAAAGTGCCATCATACATACCAAAACGTAGTAAAAAAGCGTAGTATTTACTCCGCGCAACTTTGCGAATTCCGCATCGAAGCTAAGAGCGGTGAATTGACGATAAAAAAGCCCGATCAGAGCGATAAAAACGACGTCTATCGCGCCCATAAACAGCAGATCGCCGCTGCTAACGGCTAGTATCGAGCCGAAAAGATAGCTCATCAAATCGGCGTTATAGCCCGGCGTAAGATCTATAAATATAATGCCTATCGCCATACCGAACGCCCATATGGCGCCGATCACGGAGTCGATTTTGCTCTTATCGCGCAGTGTCAAAGTAGCGATCACAAGCGCCAAAAGCAGCGAGAAAAGACACGCGCCCAATAGCGGCTCAAGCGAAAAGAAAAATGCGATCCCGATACCGCCGTATGCGCCGTGAGCGATACCGCCCGCGATGAAGGTCATACGGTTTATGACGACGAGCGAGCCGGTGATCGCGCAAACTATGCTGACCAAAACGCCCGCCGCGAGCGCATTTTGCATAAAATTTAAGCTTAAAATTTCAGACATTTTTAGCACCTTTAAAGCCGTCGCCGTTTTTACGATGAGTTTCGCACGCACATTCGCCCAGAGCTACTTCAACATCGCAAAAATGGCTATGCTCGTGCGCTAAATGCTCGATAAAATCGCGTTTGATCATCTGCGGCGAAATATCGTGCAAGTATAAATTTTTACTGACGTAGGCGACTTTGCTCGCGTAGTTTAGCGCGATATTTAGATCGTGGCTGATGAGCACGACGCCGATACCGTCGGCATTTATCCGCTTTAAGATAGCGTAAATTTCCGCTTGACCCTTTGTGTCTATGCTCGCCGTAGGCTCGTCAAGCATTAAAATTTTAGCGTTTGCGCAAAGGGCGCGGGCGATATAGACGCGCTGTCTTTGTCCTCCGCTAAGCTCGCCGATACGTTGTTCGCTAAATTTCGCCATTCCTACGCTATCAAGAGCGTTCATGGCAAGCTCTCGTTCGCTTTTTGAGTAAAAGCCGAAGATCTTTTTATCCAAAAGCCCCATCAAAACAACTTCGACGACGCGCATAGGAAAGCTTTGGTTCGAGAGAAAATTTTGCGGAACGTAGCCGATAAATTTACTCACGTTTTTCGGACTATCCCCAAATAGCCTTATCTCTCCGCTTTGAGGCGTCAAAAGCCCCAGCATAAGCTTTAAAAGCGTGCTTTTACCGCCGCCGTTTGGACCTATGATAGCCAGAAAATCTTTGTTATCGTATGTCAGGTTGATATTTTCAAGCGCCGTTTGCCCGTCGTAGTCGAAGCTAAGATTGTTTATCTCGATAGTATGTTTCAAAATACGCTCACTTGCGTCATAGTCGTAAAAAGCATAAAAACCCCAAGCCCGAACATAACCGCTAAGGCTAGGTATTCGGTATAAATTTTGCAGCGATTTAGCTCGCTTAGATAGTTAAATTTCGCCCCGAAAATCGCCGCGATAAATATAACGACGCTCATTCCGAGCGCCATAAATACGCCGCTCATAAAGCCCGCAAAGTAGCTACCAAGCTCGTGAGCCAGCACGAAAACTAAGATCGTGCCCGGACACGGAATAAGAGCCGCGGCGGCGGCTATGAGCCACTCGCGATAACTTTTTGAAGCGTTTTTATCTCTCGCGCAGACCTCGCAAGCGCATTGAGACGCACGGCTTTTAGTGGGTTTGAATTTTATATTCAAAGCTTTAGCCGCTTGATACGTGGAGGGCAAAAGCCCGCTAAAAATATAAGAATTCCCTAAAATCGGGGCTTTTTGATGAAATTTTATCTTTTTATAAAGCATATAAATCGAAATGGCGATAATCGCTACGGCGGACGTAGCCGTCGTTATCTTGCCCGCGTCGTTGGCATAGTTTGCGCTTACTCCCGATAGCAAGACATACATCAATAATCCGATCAAAAACGCGCCGATAACGTGCAAGAAACCGATCTTTGGCG
>JAJQAF010000207.1 GCA_021203945.1 Campylobacter sp. | reverse complement strand
TCCAAAGTTACCGGAGGACTGTCAGTGGGCTATTGGTCGCACGTCTTATATATCGGTAAAAGATCTTGAAGAGATGCGTGGCGTGGTTAAGGCAAATAGCATAGACGAGCTAGCAAAGGCGCTTTATCCAAACGATGAAAAAGCTCAAAAACAACTGCTGAAAACCATCGAGCGTTACAACAAACTATGCGACGACGGCTACGATGCAGACTTTGGTAAAACACCTAAGAGAATGTTTCCGGTTAGACATGCGCCGTTTTATGCAGGTAAAATGGAGATTGGCGCAAGCCTAGTCGTCATGGGCGGCTTTACCGTAAATCCGCAAACCGGTAATGTGCTTGATACAAACTATAATGAAATTCCGGGTCTTTATGCCTGCGGAAATGCACAGGGCGGACGATTTGTCGGCGACTACCCGATGGTTTTGGCTGGCACTAGCCACGCTATGGCACTATGTTATGGACGTTTAACCGGCTATGAAGCCGCTGCAAACGCAAAAGGAGAGAGAGCATGAGCAACAAGAAAAAATATACGCTAATCGGACTTATTATAGCGGTTATCATTGGCTTTACAGCCTTTCATCAAGTCCAAAAAGCTAGCAATAAAGCGGAATTTTGTATATTGTGCCACAATATGCAGCCGGAGTATGACTCATTTACCAAGGGGAATTTGCTTGCTAAAAAGCACAATGATGCAAATGTTACTTGCCACGACTGCCACGTGCCTACTATCGGGCAACAGCTAAACGAAGTCGTTATGTTTGCGACCGGCAACTATGAAAATCCTATGCCAAAATACGGCTATAAAAACGAGCAGTGCACAGGCTGTCATAAAGTAGAGAAAATAAGAGCAAAGACCGCCCGCTACGGCGGTGCCAACCCGCACGAATCTACGCATAACCGCGGCAACGAGATGCTAGAATGTCAGTCTTGCCACAGCATGCACCATCCGCAAAGTCTAAACACTTGCAACACGTGCCACCCTACAAAATGGGATGTGGATAGCAGCTGGAAGATGTATCCTCACAAATAAACTATTTTGACCCATTCTAGGCGGAGTGGGTCAAACTATCTTTTATAACTCGAATTTATTTTAAATTTTTAAGCGATTTTAGAGTATTTCACCCCACATACCTATCCTTAAAATTTTAGCAATAGAGCAATTTATCACCAATATCTTACTAGCAAATAGAACAAACGGATATAGTTTCATACTACACTGCTAAACCCATATATTATGCTATCCCACACTCCATACTATTCTTTTTATATATCTGCTTTTAATTTCATCTTTTAACTCAGCCTTATAACCGTCCCATTAAAGCCTACCATATATCACGCCAATGATTTTTAACAACTCCGGGATTTTTATATTTCTTTGATTGGGCTTCATAGTCTGATTTCATATTTTCTTGATAGTGTTTTAAAAGAGATTTTATGTATGTTTTATCGTTAAATTCCTTGTTGTCTCCTTTGATCTCATACATATTGCCGTTGTTATTGTGTTTGCGCAACACTAAATATCTATTTGAACTGCTAGATAGCTTATCTTGCTTGATTGATACCCATCTTATCAACCCACTTATCTACTTGAGCCCTATCATATCTAATAATTCTATTTATTTTTGAATCTTGATTGATACCCATCTTATCAACCCACTTATCTACTTGAGCCCTATCATATCTAATAATTCTATTTATTTTTGAATTTGGTTCGCGACAATATCGATAACCATCTCTTTACCTAGCCGTCTTTCTTTTGATAATCTTGTTTAACAATAGCCATGCCTGCTAATACAAAAACCCAAACATCCATAATGGGATTTTGTTGTTTATGCCGATATCCAAATCATCGGTCGCAATAAAGGCGTTTGACGCATCTTTTATTTGATTAAAGCCCTTGGCTTTACCGCCTATCTCAAAGATAAATTTATCATCCACGATAAAATTTCCTATACTTGACGAGTAGATATCGCCTCTTTGATTTACAAGCGCTTGATTACTTAGTTGGTTATAAAAAAATGTCTCACGCAGGTTGCCGATATTTGGTTGCGTGATATGCATCAAATTTGTATTTTCTAAGTAAATTTTCTCCGGTTTATCTAGCGATTTAAAACTTAACCCATTTTTCATTAAAAGCTTGATAAGCCCCGTATCATCAAGCTTTGCAAGATACTCTTTAAGCGTTCTATCGTCTTTTATCGTCGTAAGCTTTTTAAGATTTGCCATATTTGGAACAAACGGCACACTTTTCATAATAACGGAGAGCAGTATTTTTAGCCTCCTCATACTTGCGCCGTTTAAATTCGGATAGATAGCTAGCAGGTCGCTTTCAATGCTAACATCAATATTTTGACGCAAGGTTTGCATAAAACTATTTAAATTTGAAATTCCAAGATAGTAAGGATAATAGCCAAATTTCAGATAATCCTTAAAGAGCGGGTCTATCTTTAAGCCGTCTTTTTCTATGATATTTATGATATTTGCGGCTATTTTTACATGATCTTGTAAAATTTCATCTAGCGCAAACTTAGCAAACTCATAGCCATAATGAAGTCCCAAAAACTCCCTAAAACTCATGCCAGCCATTTTGGGCAGTATCGCTCGCCGACTTAGATCATGGCTGGCTTTATGAATTTGCAGTGCGGCTGAGCCTGTGGCTATGATTTTTAAGCTTGGCATAGCATCGTAAATGGTTTTTAGCTCACTTGCCCAATTTTCGTATTTGTGTATCTCATCCAAGCATAACAGCTCACCGCCGTCTCGCTCAAACTCCCTGGCAAGCTGTGTGAGTGTTAAATTTGAAATGATCTCTATATCGTCAAGGCTTAAAAAGATAGACTTTTTGCCTTGTTTTTTGATATATTGGGCGATAGTTGTGGTTTTGCCTATGCCCCTTGCGCCTGTTATAATCAGCAAACGCGGGCTAAAATCACAACTCTTTATAAGGTATCGCTCATACGTTTGGAAATTTGCGTCTATAAAATTTCTACTTTTTATGTATAACTCATCTAACATTTTGTATCCTGTATTTAAATACCATTATTATAGCATAAAAGTATGTAATACAATACATTATTTAGCCATTTTCCAGCTTATTAAAACCTTGCCCTTCTCTTAGTATAAAAATCCAAATATCCACAGCGGAATTTTATCGCCGTTTCCAACTTCTATATCATCGGTCGCAATAAAGGCGTTTGACGCATCTTTTATTTGATTAAAGCCCTTGGCTTTACCGCCTTAATTTATCATCCACTTATCTCGGTAAGTGCCGCTAGTTTAATTATCCGTTTTTATAGTCGCTATTTGGTTTGAGCGTTTTGTTTATGTGTCGATTATCATTTAATTTATCAGTTTGGAATTCGCCTGTTTTAGCTAACGCATGAAAGAAATTTCATATAGAGTAAAATCAAACTTTTAAATTTTAGACGTGCAAAATTAAGCTTATCGATAAATAAATTCGGTGAAATTTCACCGAATTTTGAAGGCTAAATTGGCAAATAATTTAAAAGTTTATCTTGCTTTCATACCAGTCGATTTTTCGCGTCAAATACATTACGAGCACAATCACGGCGAAAATCATCACGCTACCCATCAAAAGTGCGTAGTCTTCGGATTGCAAAATTCCGTAGAGTATGCAATACGATACGGCATGCACCAGCGCTATAAAAACGCCCCATTTTGAGGCGCGAAATATCGCCGCGCCGTAGAACAAAATCGTGCCGCAAACTGCGATGCTTGCGATAAGATAGCTAAGCAAAAACGATAAATGCTCCGAAATGGATAAGATTAGCAGATAAAATAAGACGTCCGCCGCGCCGATTAAAAGGTATTGAATCATATGAATTCGCGAACCGCTATAAATTTCGCATAAGAATATCGCCAAAAACGGAACCGCCAAAAACAGTATCGCGTAAGTTACGCAACGAAGCGCCAGCGAGTAATTATTAATCGGCGAGATGAAAATTATATCAACGGATTCACGGTTATCTATCGTGTCGTATCGTATATTAT
>JAJQAF010000178.1 GCA_021203945.1 Campylobacter sp. | reverse complement strand
TGAACACGAGAAAATTTTGCATCAAGAGATGGAAAAGCTCATGCATGAGCGCACAAACGATCTTATGTTTGCGAATTTAAGGCTGCAAGATATTTCGGAAAAAGACTATTTGACGGGACTCGGCAGCAGAAGCTTTTTGATGAGCGAGCTTAAAAAGCTTTGTGAGAATCTTAAACCTAACGAAGAACTGGCGGTTTATTATATTAATATCAGACATTTTAAGAGTATAAACGCCTCGTATGGACATGAAGTCGGCGATAAAATTTTAAAAGCGGTAGCCAAAAGGATAGTCAATGCTTGCAATAGGCAGGAAGTAGCCGCTAGAATAGGAGCGGACGAGTTTATCGTGATAGCCAAAATGGAACTGGCCAGTAAAACTAAACGTATGAAATTCGGTATCAGTTTAAAGGAGACGATAGAAGGAGCCATACGAATAGAGCGTTATCATTTTGCGATAAAATGTATCGTCGGCATTCACGTAGTAACCCAAAATAATAAGAGCGATCCTAGAAATATTATTAAAAACGCGGATATGGCTATGTATTACGCAAAGGAAAATCCCGCTTCTAATCCGATGGTCTATAATGATGAAATAGACAGCAAAATACACCTAAATTCCAGTATAGAAGTCGCGCTAAGAAAGGCTGATTTACAAAAAGATATTCAGATATATTTTCAGCCTGTTTTTGACGCTAAAACATCAAGGGTAGTTTGCGCCGAAGCGCTACTTAGATGGTATTCAAAAGACTACGGTTTGATGGAAGCAAGCGAATTTATGAGTATAGCCAGAGGCAGTAACGATATTTTAAATTCTCTTTGCGCCGCCGCTACCTTAAAGACTGTCGAACACGTAAGTCGCTGGCAAAAAGACGCTTTAAGCGTTCCAAAGATCGGCATAAACGTTGCCGATACCCAAAGCACGTCTGAAAATTTTATCGAGGAATTTATACGGATACTTAAAAAATATGACATCGATTCTAAATTTTTCGAGTTGGAATTTAGCGAAACTCTTTGGACGAACTCGCTTGAAATTTTGGATAAAATTTTCGAACTTTGCAAAAGTGAGGGCATAAGCGTTTGTATAGATGATTTCGGATCGGGATATACTTCGCTGATTTATACTAGAAAATACGACGTAGATAGGATCAAAATATCAAGCGAATTCGTTACGCAAATGAACGCAAGCAAGATAGATACGCAAATCGTCGACGGTATAATAAGCTTAGCGAATTCCATGAAGCTAAAAGTTACTGCAAAAGGCGTGCAGGACGCTGAAATTTTAGACGATCTAAGGCGACTAAAATGCAAAGAAGTTCAAGGATATTTTCCGGCTCGCCCGATGAGCGCCGAAGAATTTGAGGAATTTTTAAGACAAAATTCCCAAATTATAAACGCCGTTTAAATTTCGGCTTTTATCTCTTCATTTGATTTAACTACCATTCCTGAGCCGTGAATAACGCTTGGAATGCAGCTCGTGCATATATCAACCTCTTCTCCGTTTTTGTTGGCATGGATAAAAACCGCGTTATTATCGTCGGTGTTTTTAAGTCCGCAAACGTTGCAAACTATCATATGGTTTAGTTTATTTTTCGAGCCTTTAAAATTTCGGCGTATTTTACCCTAAAATTTTATAATTGCGATGATTTGCATCAAGTTTGCCCAATCAGGCTTAATTTAATAAAATTTGTTATAATCGTTTAAAATTTTAAAGGTTTAAAATGAGTGAATTTGAGATAATTTTACAGATGTTGAAGCTTCAGCAAAGCCTAAACGACGAAACAAACGGCATCGGTTGGGAAAACGGTTATACTAATAAAAATAAACTAATCAGCTGGAGGCGTTGCATTTATATGGAATGCGCCGAACTTATAGACAGCTTTGCGTGGAAGCATTGGAAAAATATCGAGGCAAAGACGGACGAGCAAAATTTACGCGTTGAGGTCGTTGATATTTGGCATTTCGTTATGAGTTTGATGTTGCAAACTTACTATCTAAAAAAACTGGGCGGCATTGAAGATTTGGCGCAAAATATCTGTTCGGCAAGCGGATTTGCCGAGTTTTGCAAAGAGCCGTTAGACGTGGCTAACGAGAGTATTTACGAGATAATGAACGATGTCGAAATGCTGATTCACGAATGTAGCGGCTTTGAGCACAATATCTACGATATGCTCAAAATTTACTTCGCTATGTCGCTAAAATGCGGCGTAAATTTATATTCGCTTTATGAGTGCTATATCGCGAAAAACGTATTAAATCGCTTTCGTCAAAATAACGGCTACAAAGAGGGAACGTATCAAAAAGTCTGGAACGGACGAGAGGATAATACCGTAATGAGCGAAATTTTAAGCTCCGGAGTAAAAACTATCGACGAAATTTACGGTGCGTTACAAAACGAATACGACAAGATAAAATGATAGACATTGTTCGCCTTAGTTTTAGGGATTTTTGGACGGCAAAATTTATAAGCTTATCGTTGTTGCCGTTACTTGTGAGCATACTAGGGCTTACGTGGCTGATGTTTTTCGGCGGCAACGAGCTTTTCGGCGCGTTACAAGAGGGCGCAAAAATAGGCGAGTATCCGTTTTTAAACGAAAGCGCGCCGTATTTTTCATTTTGGCTTAAAATTTTAGATTTTGACGCGACAAAATGGATCGTAAGCGCTATTTTTTACGTTTTGGGTTCGTTTTTTGTGCTTATTCTTAGCGTGGGTATAGCTTTGATTGTTGCGGGATTTATGACGCCTATCGTTGCCAAAGAGATCAATAAAAGACATTACGATATCGTCCAAGATAGCGAAGTTTCACTATCAAGAACGCTAAATTTAAGCGTCAAGGTTTTGCTAAAATTTATTGGAATTTTACTACTTTGTGTGCCGTTGCTTTTCGTGCCGTTTTTAAATCTATTCATCATCAATCTGCCGTTTTTTTATTTGTATTACAAACTCTTGCTGATAGACGTCGGCTCAAACACGCTAAACGTCCCTAAATTTGAGCTGCTTTGGCTTGAAGGAGGAGGATTTGGCTTTATATTTGCATGCGTTATATTTTATTTCGTTTCGCTTATCCCGCTTGCAGGACTGTTCTTTCAGCTATTTTTCATTATCTTTTTATCTCATTTATTATATAGAAAGCAATCTGTTTTAAAATTTTAACCTTTTTGTCATACTGTACCCAAGTACAATAGACTATGTCTTTTATTTTTTATAAAATACGTTAAATTTTTTTAAAAAAGGATCATTATGGCAAATTCGGTAGGCATAGTAAAACAATTAACGGGAGTAGTTATAGCTATCGATGCTCAAGGCAATCAAAGAACCTTGCAAGTGGGCGACGAGATAGCTTTAGGCGAAAGCGTTCATACCCAAGGAGCAAGCTCAAGTGTAGTCGTAGGAATGAATAACGGTAAAGACTTCACTTTATTAGGAAACGATACGATAAAGATCGATCAAAGCGTAATACAAACTCAAAGCTTCGGCGACGAAGCCTTTGTAGATGCGTCCGCTCTCCAACAAGCCATTCTTGCAGGAGACGATCTAAGCGCTCTTGAAGCAACCGCCGCAGGCGGAGCAAGCTCATCCGGCGGAGTAAGCGGAACGGCTATGCTAAACGCAGGATCTTTCGACGAAAGCGGTCATGAGAGTAACGTATCATCCGATATTCGCTCTTTAGATGCTTTTGCGCAAGGTAATATAGAGTCGGGCGATAATATAGGCGTAAATACCGACAACTCCGGCAATAGCCAAACGAGAATAAATACGGATACCGTAGCGCCTGTAATAACGAACGTAGTAATTACTCACCAAGATACTGACGCCGTAGCCGACGGTAATGCAAACGAAACAAAAGTAACTTTTAAGGTAGATGATCCTACGGCTGCTATAAGCGTAACTTCAAACGGACAAACGGCTATTATCACGGGACCGGATTCAAACGGAAACTATACGGCTACGTTCCCTACACCGTTAAATACGAACGATCCTATATCTATTAGCGCAACGGACAATGCGGGCAACATCGGC
>JAJQAF010000245.1 GCA_021203945.1 Campylobacter sp. | reverse complement strand
ATTTACAACCTAGCGTTTTTGTAATTTGTTATGATGCAAACGTATTACACAATCCTTTGGCTACAAGCGGTATCAAGATCGTCAGCGTTCCCGACATTCGTTGGAAACGTCGTGATATTAAGTCCGTATCTCTTTTAGCTCAGTGTTATGCTAAAAACGAAGCGCATAAAGCCGGCGCTTACGAGGGTTTTATGGTCGAAGACAGCTACGTGACGGAAGGCTGCAGCTCAAGTGCGTTTATTATAAAAGATAAAACAATTATTACTAAGCCGCTATCAAATGAAATTTTGCCCGGCATTCGTCGCAAAAAGCTTTTAAATTTAGCTTGTGAGATCGGGCTTAAAGTCGAACAAAGAAATTTTAGTATGCAAGAGGTTTATGACGCCGACGAGGTTTTTATCTCCGCGGCAACTCTTATTTTATTACCGGTCGTGCAGGCCGACGGTAAGCTAATAAACAACGGCAAAATCGGCGAGTTTGCTCCAAAACTTCGCGAGCTTTACGCTAAAAATTTGCTCAAAGAAGCCGGGCTTTGAAAGAGAAAATTTTGATCAGCGCATGTTTGCTGGGTGAAAATTGCAAATACGACGGCGGTAATAATCTACGTAGCATATCGAGCTTTAAAATAGCGCGACTGGCTGAAATCTATGACCTGATCGCCGTTTGTCCGGAAGTCCTCGGACGCCTTGATATTCCGCGAGAACCAGCCGAAATTTTAAACGGTAGAGTAATAACAAAAGATTCGCATTTGGACGTAACCGAAAATTTTAATTTAGGCGCAGAGATTTGCGCCGAAATAGCGCTTAAGCAGAGTTGCAAAAAGGCTATTTTAAAAGAGCGAAGTCCAAGCTGCGGAAGCGGTGAGATTTACGACGGCAGTTTTACGAAGTCCATCATAAAAGGCGATGGAGTAACCGCAAAAAAATTAAGGCGAATCGGCGTTAAAATTTTTGGCGAAAGCCGGATGGACGCACTTATGGGAGAGTATTATGTTTGAGAAAAATATTGTGTTTGAGGTTGTGTTGAAATACGTTATTTTAGTGCTTCTTTTTATTGTTCTTACGATCTTGCTTGTTAGCGGCATAATGTTTTTACAAGGAAATTTTACCGAGACTAACATGAATTTACATATGGTCTCGGGAGCGACGTTAGTCGTTTTAGCGATCGTTCATAGCTATATAAAACGAAAAAAGATAAAAAAACTAACGCATGAACTAAAAAATATAATAAACGGCGTGCCGGTGCAAATGGACTGTAATACTACAAGGTTTATAAACGCTTTAAAAGACGTTAGCGTGAGTGAGCTATCAAGTCAATTTAATGCCGACGCGGCTAAAATTTTAAATGAGAGCGACATTAAGGTTAAAAGCGGGAGCGAAAAATTGGGGCAGGTTTGTAAAAACAACGACGAAAAAATGTTTTACGTATTCGTTGTGTTAATGGAGGGTATTTTCTCGAAAAAAGACGTCATAAATTTAGATAAGGAAAGAGTTTGCAAGTAAAAATTTTATCGTTTTGCGTAATTGCGTTTCTCGCGGGTTGCGGAGGAAATACTCCGAATACGACGAATATGAACGCCAAGCCGGAGCGTATAAGTTTGTTGGAATTTGAAGTAAAACAAGACGTTAGTTCGCTTCCTTCAAATACGGCAAACGCTAACTTTAGCGAAGAGGAAATTTTAAAAAAGCGATTTAGCGTTTTTGAGCTTAAGAATAAAAAATTAAACCCAGATGAAGTATTTTGGGCATTTAAAACTTATTGGCCAAACGAGAAAAAGAAATATTACGGTTCGAATTTTCGACAAATACCGCAAAGCTGGTTTGAAACACAAAAAAATAACGCAAATTTTAACGCGTTAAGCTCCATATCGATGTTTGCGCTAACGGCGACAAATACCGCACTGAGAAATTTTCCTACCGACGAGCCGATTTTTCTAAATCCTCAAACGCCGGGCGAAGGTTATCCGTTTGATTATTTACAAGAATCTACATTAAGTATAGCTCATCCGCTTTTTGTTTCGCATTTTTCAAAAGATCGAGCGTGGGCGTTTGTTAGCGACGATACGGTTTGGGGTTGGGTCAGGACGGAGGATATTAAGTTTATTAACGACGATACGGCGAAAGATTATGCAGGGCAAAAATTTATATCGATAAAAATTGATAAAACTCCTATTTACGACAAATACGGTAATTTTTTGTTTTACGGCAGAATAGGAGGGATAATACCTTTTTTAAGTGAAGACGGTGAGAATTTTTACGGGCGAATTTATACGAGAGCCGGACTTAGAGAGTATAAAATTTCAAAACGGATCGCTTCGAATTTTCCTTTGAAATTTAACGACGGTAACGTTAAAACGTTGATAAGTTCGCTATTAAATCAACCTTACGGATGGGGCGGAGTAGATAGTTTGCGCGACTGCTCGCTTTTTACTAAAGACGTATTGGCCGGCTTTGGCGTGTGGCTGCCTAGAAATTCGCGGGCTCAAGCAAGCGTCGGTCAAAAAATAGAGCTAAAAGGGCTAAACGACGAGGACAAAGCGCAGATCATAAAAGAGCAAGGCGTGCCGTATTTGACGCTTATTCATTTACCCGGACATATTATGCTTTACGCCGGATTTAAAGAAAATAATATTTTTGCGGTGCACGATGCTTGGGGGCTAAAGACGACGAATAACGGGCGCGCGCTCATAGGGGCTACCGCGATAACGACGCTTGATATAGGTAAAAATAGAAGCGATATACAAAACACTAATTTACTAATATCAAAAATAGATTCCATAAATATTTTAAAACCGGTATCGGCTAAAGAGGATAAAAACGCTAAAATTTCGGCTTTAAAACGAGCTTACGATATAGATGTTAGGCAAAATTTAGCTATTTTTAAGGACGGAAGCTCTTTAACGTTTGACGATTTGTCGCCGAAAGACGAGGAGTGCTCGCAGGGTGCTGACATAGAGGATATGAACGCGCTTGATTATGCGGCGTTTGCACCGCTTGATACGATGTTGAGTGATGCCGGAAGATGCCGAAATTATGAGCTTTTGGGTAAAATTTACGGCTCTAGCGAGAATGAAGTCAAAGGAAATTTAACCGACGTTATTTGGTTAAAAGACAGTCTAAATTTAAAGCTTAAATTTAATTCTAAAAACGGTGCGGCGCAAGCTTTGCAAGCGGTTAGCGACGAGCTTGACGAACTGGTAAAACAAAAGCCCGCCATGCTTGATTATCTAAAAAATCCGGGCGGAACTTTTAAGTGGCGCATGATAGACGGCACAAATCGTTTAAGTGCCCATAGCTACGCAACCGCGATAGATATAAACGTGGCAAAGAGCCATTATTGGCGTTGGAGCAAAAACTATCAAAATTTAATCCCCGCCGAAATCGTATATATATTTGAAAAACATAAATTTATATGGGGCGGACGTTGGAGACATTTTGATACGATGCATTTTGAATATCGTCCCGAAATGTTCGAGTGAGTTATATGTTAGAGCAAATTTTAAAAATTCTTGAAAGCTCAAATCTCTTTTTAACCGGCGGCGGCGGAGTAGGAAAGACCTATCTCACGCAAGCGATTATAAAACATTATAAAAGCGAGCTAAAAAACGTCGTAATACTGGGTTCTACCGGCATTAGTGCCGTCGGAATAGGCGGCGTGAGCGTGCATAGTTTTTTTAAATTCGGGATTTGTAAAAATTACGAAGAGCTAAGACTTTTCGATAGACGACAAAAAAGTAAGCTAAACGGTGTAAAATCAATGCTTGATAGCTGCGATTTATTGATAATAGATGAAATTTCGATGATAAGCGGCGATCTTATGGAGATGGTATATTATCGTTTAAATACGTCGAAATTTAAAGGACGTGTGCTTTTAGTAGGCGATTTTTACCAGTTACCTCCCGTTCAAAAACAGAATAATTCAAACGGACTTTTTAATTTTACCTATGCTTTTAGCTCCCTGTCTCTTATACCCAGCT
>JAJQAF010000082.1 GCA_021203945.1 Campylobacter sp. | reverse complement strand
CCTTTTTTTTTTCAAGCACAACCCGCCAAACGACATAATGCCTAGTCTCGTGGGCTCGGAGATTTTTATACTAGACAGTAAAATATCAACGTAAGCGACTCTGATGTTTTGGGAACTATAGAGGCTAAAGCGGGCGACGATACTATAACGATAAATAACGCGAGAGTAAATGTGGTTAAGGGCGGCGACGGCAACGACGACATAACTGTTAATAATTCTGTCGTAACCAGCACCGTTCAAGGCAATGACGGAAATGATATTATAAACGTAGAAGCAAGCTCTAACGTTACTACCGTTCAAGGCAAAGCGGGTAACGATACCATAACCGTATCAAACTCAACGGTTGATACGGTAAAAGGCGATGAGGGCGACGATAATATAACCGTTAAAAATTCTACTATAACCAGCACCGTTCAAGGCAACGACGGAAACGATATTATAAACGTAGAAGCAGGCTCTAACGTTACTACGGTTCAAGGTCTGGCAGGTAACGATACCATAACCGTATCGGGTTCAACGGTCGATACCGTAAAAGGTGACGAAGGAGGCGACACTATCGTTGTAAAAGACGCAAGCACGGTTGAGTTTATATACGGCAAGGAAGGAAACGACGATATTACCTTAGAATCAGGTTCTATCGCTACCAACATAAGAGGCAATGAGGGCGACGATACGATAGTTATAAAAAGCGGCGCTAAAGTGCGTGAAAATGTAGAAGGCGACGATGGCGACGATACTATCGAGGTTTCGGATGGGGCTAAAGTGCTTCAATCTGTGTTGGGTCAAGCAGGAAACGATAAGATAACCGTAACGGGAGCAGGCACGAAAGTCGGCGAGGAGCTAACGAATTTAGAAAACGGAAGCATTTCCGGCGGAGTCGGCAACGATACTATTACGTTAAGCGACGGCGCCGAGTCGGTCTATGCGGTATCGGGCTGGAACGGCGACGACAAGATAACCGTAACCGGTGCCGGCACAAAGGCACATTCGGTTAGCGGACACGCCGGAGACGATGATATATTGATAGACGGCGGAGCAAACGTAACGCATGCCGTAAGCGCAAATACGGGCGACGGCAAAGTGGTCGTATCGGGTGCCGGCACAAGCGTAGGCGGCGTGCAAAGCAACGGTAACGGCGATATAACCATAGAGCAGGGAGCCGAAGTTAGAGGTAGATTGTCCGCTTATGCGCCAAACGGCGGAGAACAAAATATCCTTGTTCAAAGCGGAGCTAAGGTTAATGCTATAGATACGTCAATAGATTTTAGAGATGATACCGATACGGGCGGTCATACGAAAGATAATATAGTCGTAAAAGACGCCGATACCCAAGTAAATGCCATAAGAACGGGTAATTATGAAGATAGCGTTACTATCGCGGACGGAGCTAAGGTAAGCGGCGTTATAGAACTAGGCAAGGGAGATGATACCTTAAGCGCGGATAATGCAAGTATCCATACCATACGCGGCGGAGAGGGTAGCGATAACATTCTCATACAAAACGGCAGCGAGGTAACAAATACGATAGAAGGCGGTGCGGGCAATGATAAGATAATAGTAAAAGATTCCGCAAGCAGCGTTAATCTAGTTCGCGGAAACGAAGGCGACGATAGTATTATTGTTACCGATTCCGCCGTTGTGAATAAAGTAAGAGGTAGCGAAGATACCGATACTCTTATAACCAAAAACGGCGGTAGCGTAACGGACAGCACGGCTGAAACGGAAAAAAGCGTTACGGCTCATACCGATACGGATAAGAGCTTGATTATAGATAGTATAAACGGCGATAAGACGATAGACTTATCTAAGATTACGGCGGATAATAAAGATATAAGCTCTATCGATTTGTCAAACGCAAACGACGTTAAACTAAATATAACCGCAGCCGATGTATTGGATATAAATCAAACTTCAGGCTCAACGCTTGAGATAAAAGGCGGTAGCGACGATACGGTAGATTTAAAAGGTTGGACGGGTAAAGGCTCAAGCGGCGGATTTACGACTTATGAAACCGCTGCTACCGACGGCTCAACCGTTAGTATCAAGATAGAAGACGACGTTAGGGTTGATCTATAAGATTAATAGCCAAAGGGGATTAATCTCCTTTGGCGTTTGATAAAATTTAACTCTCGTAGCTTATAAAAATAATACTACGGTTTTAAAAGTTAAAATTTAAGCGTAGTAGGAAAATTTATTCGTATCGTCTAAAATAGTATCAAATAGCTTCTTAGTTGCTACGAGTAAATTTTTGTTAGCTTCGTTTTGAGCTAAAAGTTCGTCAAATAGCTTAAGCATAGTATCGTTGATAAAATTTTTATGATTTATATCGTCCGTCTGCGGTAACTGCGAACGGATAGAGTTGGCAAGATTTGTTATACTCTCGTTCGTGTCCGCTATCAAGTCTCCTTTTTTGACGTTTTTCATAAATTCGTCTATTTGCGGGCGAATTTGTTTTAGCGCTTCGTCTAATTCCGCCATATCTTTTTCGTCTAATCCGTCTCCGATATATGAAAAATTATATCCGTATTCATGCTTTAAGGTTAGGCTTTGCACACTCGCATTTTGCGTTTTTGCGCTTGAATATTCCAAACTTTTGTTGTCATACATCGAGAAATTTATCTCGTCTCCCGAGCTTGTTTTTAGCGCAAAGCTCATATTGTTGTAACTTCCCTGAGAATAAAAATTTGTTTGCATTTTAAATCCTTTTCAAACTAAATCGGTTAAAATTTGATTTTATAAAGCGAACTTTTTGTAAAATCAGCTAAAAAGGATAACTATGTGTTGTTTTGGCGTGCGCGTATTTTTGTTGATGTTTATAACGGCGTCAAGTTTTATTTTGCACGGATTTTACCCGATTTTACCCGTAATCGGATATTATTTGGTATTTGCGAATTTGCTTGCGTTTATTATGTTCGGGCTATTTTTTAAAGGGCTTTTGCCTAGTTTCGTAAAGCCAGGCGCCATTCATTATTTCTCGCTAATCGGCGGAATTTTAGGCGCGTTTTTATCTATGCTTATTTTTAGACGCGTCGGACGCGATAAATTTAACGCTATCGAACTTTGTATATTTTTATTTTGGATAATCTTATCGTTCGTGGTGATAATAAATTTCGACACGATAAGTTTAAAATTTAAGGAAATTTTAACATGAACGAACCTGACAGTCGTATATTAAAATTTATTAACAAAATGCATCTGCTTTCGCTTTGCGTTATAGACGAATGCGGCTTACCGTATCCAGCTAGCTGTTTTTACGCTTTTGACGAGCTAAATTTAGCCCTGATCGTCGCTGCAAGCTCAAAAACCAAGCATATAAAAGCCTTAAAACAAAATAACAATGTTGCCGGCACTATCGCACTTGATACTAAAATAGTAGGCAAGATAGAGGGCTTACAATTTCGTGCTAAGATGATCGCCGCTGACGAACGCGAGCGAAATTTATATTTTAGACGTTTTTTTTACGCCGTTGCTATGAAGCCCGAAATTTGGAGCATAAAGCTTGAATGGATAAAATTTACCGACAATACGCTCGGCTTTGGTAAAAAAATAATTTGGAACAGAGCGTAAAAGGTCGAAAATTCGGTGATATATCCAAAATTTCAACGATATTTTAGTGTTTTTTAAGCCCTTTAGCTTGCAAATCCAACTTGATCGCATCGTTATCAATCGTGCCTATTCCCGCTTTTAATACGGCATTTGCTATCTCATGAGCCTCTTTTAACGAGTGCATTTTGTAACTTCCGCATTGATATTCGTTTAGCTCCGGAATATCGCTTTGGCTTAGCACATTTATGATGTCTTTCATAGATGCTTCCCATGCGTTAGCGACCTCTTCGTTGCTAGGCGTTCCTATCAGACTCATATAAAAACCCGTCCTGCATCCCATCGGAGATATATCGATGATCTCGACGCCTTCGCGGTTTAGATGATCGCGCATAAAACCTGCAAAAAGATGTTCTAAAGTGTGCGTTCCGCGCTCGGGCATTATCGCTTGATTTGGCTTGCAAAATCTTAGGTCAAATACCGAAATTTTATCGCCTTTAGGCGTATCC